>JBBQKX010000080.1:0-8176 GCA_038327315.1 Burkholderiales bacterium
CTCTCGGGCGCACATCAGGGCGATGTTGGGAGTGCCTTGATAACGGGTAATCAGCTGCTGGCCAAACAATACGCAAATGAGTGGGCGGCATTGTTCAGTCAGCGTTATTACATAGAAGTGCAGCGCGTGGGTCATGCCGAAGAGGAGAATCACATTGCGGCGGCAGTGATACTGGCTGCCGAATTGGCGTTGCCAGTGGTCGCCACTCATCCCGTGCAATTTTTAAGTGGCGACGACTTCAAGGCGCATGAGGCGCGGGTGTGTATCGCCGAAGGTTATGTGCTAAACGATAAACGTCGCATTAAAACCTTCACCGAGCAGCAATACTTTAAGACCCAGGCCGAGATGGTGGAGCTGTTCGCGGACTTGCCCGAGGCATTGGAGAACAGCATAGAGATCGCACGACGCTGTAACCTCTCGCTGGCCCTAGGCAAGCCGCGCCTGCCTGATTTTCCTACGCCAGATGGACAGGGCTTGGATGACTTCCTGCGCGCCGAGGGGCAACGTGGCTTGTTGCAGCGCATGGAATTTCTGTATCCGGACGAGGCCGTGCGTGCCGCCAAGATGCCGGAATATCAGGCGCGACTAGATTTCGAGAACGATACCATTATCAAGATGGGTTTTCCTGGCTACTTCCTTATCGTGGCGGACTTCATCCGTTGGGCGAAAGCCAACGGTGTACCGGTCGGACCGGGGCGTGGTTCGGGCGCGGGCTCTTTGGTCGCCTATAGTTTGAGCATCACCGATTTGGATCCGCTACGTTATGACTTACTGTTCGAGCGCTTCCTTAATCCTGAACGCGTATCTATGCCCGACTTCGACGTGGACTTCTGTCAGGACGGACGCGAACGCGTCATCGACTATGTAAAGCAGAAATACGGCGCGCAATGCGTGTCACAGATCGCCACCTTCGGCACCATGGCCTCCAAGGGCGTGATACGCGATGTGGGTCGTGTGCTGGACTTTCCCTATGGCTTGTGTGACAGGTTGTCTAAGCTGGTGCCGCTGGATGGCGTGAAGCCAGTTTCGCTGAAGAAGGCGCGCGAGATGGAGCCCGAGTTCAATTCCATCATCGAGAATGAAGAGGGCGTAGACGAATTGCTGGAACTGGCCGAGCGTCTCGAAGACATGACGCGCAACGTCGGTATGCATGCCGGTGGTGTGTTAATCGCGCCTGGCAAGCTCACCGACTTTTGCCCGCTGTATAGCGCGGAGAACGTACAAGCGGGACAAGACGGCAAGGCGGTAAGCCAGTATGACAAGGACGATGTCGAAGCCATTGGTCTGGTGAAGTTCGACTTCTTGGGCCTGCGTACGCTGACCATCATAGATTGGGCGGTACGTTATGTACGTAGGCTACCGGGGCAGGCCGAATTCAATATTGATGCAATCCCACTGGATGACAAGCCTACCTACGATTCGATCTTCAAGACTGCGAACACCACGGCGGTGTTCCAGTTTGAGTCGCGTGGCATGAAAGACACGTTAATCAAGGCTAAGCCGGACTGTCTGGAAGATTTGATCGCACTGAACGCTTTGTATCGTCCAGGCCCTATGGACTTTATCCCTGATTACATCAATCGCAAGCATGGCAAGGAAAATGTCGTTCTGCCGCATCCGCTGCTGGGTAAAGTGGTTAACAGTACCTACGGCATCATGGTGTACCAAGAGCAGGTGATGCAATCCGCGCAGGTAATTGCGGGCTATACATTAGGCGGCGCGGATATGTTGCGTCGTGCGATGGGTAAGAAAAAGGCCGAAGAGATGGCCGAGCAACGCGCGATTTTTGTTTCTGGTGCGGAGAAGCACAATCAGATAGGCGAGAAGATTGCCAACGAAATCTTCGACACTATGGAGAAGTTCGCAGGCTACGGCTTCAACAAGTCACACGCCGCCGCTTATTCCTTGGTTGCGTATCAGACTGCTTATCTAAAGTGTCATTTTCCGGCTGCCTTCATGGCGTCGACCATGACCTCTGAAATGGTCAACACCGACAAGATCAGTTTCTTCTATCAGGATACGCTGTTGCAGGGTCTGCAGGTCCTCAAGCCAGATATCAATGCCTCCTGTTTTCGCTTCCAACCCGTGGATGAGAAGACCATCGCCTATGGTCTGGGGGCGCTCAAAGGGGCGGGTGAGGGCGCGGTTGAGAACATCGTGCAAGCGCGCGAACAGGGTGGTCCGTTTAAGGATATCTTTGAGTTCTGCCGCCGTGTGGACAAAAGAGTCGTTAATCGCCGAACCATAGAGGCGCTAATACGTGCGGGTGCTTTTGATGTCATCAATGAACATCGTTCGCAGTTGCTCGCCTCATTGGATGCTGCTTTGAGCAGTGCAGACCAACTCGCACGTTCCGCGAACCAAAACAGTCTGTTCGGTGAGGATGAGGCCGATGCGGTGCTGATTGAGCAGATGCAGGATGTGCCGCGTTGGTCTGTGCGCGAACAACTGGCCAACGAGAAACTCAGTTTAGGCATGTATTTGGGAGGCCATCCCTATCAGGAGTATCAGGAAGAACTCGCCAATTTTGTTAGAGTGAAATTGGCTGATCTCACGCCTGCCTTTGTCGGTAAGGGGAATGGCGGCAATGGTTATGGCGGTGGGCAGCGTCGCGGTGTTCCTGTACTGCTGGCGGGTATCGTTTCGTCCTTGCGGCTGCAACAGACTAGGAGAGGTCGCATGGCGGTCATCACCTTAGAGGATGGCGCTGGTCAGATCGAACTCACTGTGTTCAACGAAGTCTATGAAGCCAACCGTCCCTGGATCAAAGAGGATGAAGTGCTGGTGGTGCAAGGCAAGGCCAGTCTGGATGAATACTCAGGCAACATACGTGTTAGCGGCGAAGAGTTGTACGATCTAGCAAACGCACGCTCACACTTTGCCCAACAACTCTCATTGCGCTGTGATGGTAAGGCGGATATTGCACAGTTGAAGACATTGCTAGCGCCCTACCAAGAAGGGAAGTGCACTGTGCAGCTCTACTACCGCAATCCAGTCGCGGCTTGTCAGCTGCGCTTAGGCGAGGCTTGGCAGGTGACTTTGCAAGACGAGTTGCTACAAGACCTTAGGCAGCTGCTTGGCACAGAGAACGTGCAGGTGATGTATGGTTAGCCTTGAAATTCAACGTAGCTCTTTGGCTGTAAAGTGAGCCGCTAACTTTATGGTGAGAATCACGCGATGCTCTTCATGAGTACTTCAAAAATATGCAGATAGCTAGACTCAGGAACAAGTTGTTATTGAGTGTCGCGGCAATCTGCGCACTGATGGCGCTTGCGGCCATGCTGGCGACCTCGCTGGTGATCAGCCATCAGTTTCTCGAAGAATCCAATACCCTGTTGAAGAATGCCTCTGACGTCATCAATGACCGACTGGAGAAGCGTAAAGAGCAAGTGTTATTGACTTCGCGTCAGCTCGCTGCTCAGACCAATCTCGGTTTGACCATTTGGTACCTAGCGAAGTACGGTCAGTCCAGGGTCAATAGGGAGATGTTAGCTGAGACGTATTTGCATCTTGCCAAGGATGTCCACAAAATCGCCCGCGTCGCCAATCTGTCCAGCTTGTCTGCCTATGACTCTAATGGTCACTTGATTGTCTATACCATCATCGGCAAGCAGTCTGATCAGGTCGGTTTCGTCAAGGATGTGGCGACAGGACAGTTTTTCGCCGCCAACTTGCAAGCGAATGATGAGATGCAACGCGATGCTTTACTCTCGCTTACCGTCCCCCTGAAGCTTGTCAGAAAGTTTAGCGATCAACTACCGCAAGCTGAAAGCACGCACTACGCGGTCGATGATGGGATGTTGGTGATTGAAAGTTATGCACCCATCATGGGTGAGACCTTTAACTCCAAGAGTGGCAAGCAGGAAACTAGGCAACTGGGATTGATTGTCGCCACGCAGATGTTGAATCAGAGCTTTGTCGATGAATTGAGTAAATCCACAAGTACCAGCATCAATGTATTCAGCACCAGTGGCTTTAGCCGTGGCAAGTTGCCCACTTACCACGCGCCTGATTGGAGTGGGCTGCATCCGGATGCAATTTCTGCTGCAGAGACGTTTAATGAGATCAAACTGGAAGGTAAGGCTTATTATCAGATGCTCATGCCGCTCTACAACGATGGTGGATCGGTAGGTGCTATCGCAGCATTGACGTCCAAAGAACTGGTTGAGAAGAATGCTTTTGAATTGATCACTACACTGGGCGTGATCATGGCAGCCAGCCTGCTCTTGGCGCTACCCTTCGTTATATATTTTGCGAATACGATCTCCCGTCCGCTCACCATGCTCAGCAATATCTTCAAACGAGTCGCAGAGAGCAATCAAGAGTTAGTTCTAGGCTCTGAGTTGCAGACACTCCATAAGGAACGAGATAGGCTGGATGAACTGGGTGTGCTCACGCAGAGCTTCATCGCCATGAATGATTCAGTTAACCAAAAAATACGCGAGATTCATGAGATCAATGCTTCGCTGGAAAATAAGGTCAGAGAGCGGACATCGGCCTTAATAGCGAAGGAACAGGAATCCCGCACTATGGTAGAGAACTCTCCAGATACTATCGCCCGCTATGACAGCGAATGTCGCCGTATTTATGTTAATCGCGCCTTTGGAAGTCTGGCCACGGGAGGAATAAACGCCTTGCTGGGTAGGTCGCCTACACAACACCCCAGCGGCCCTAATTCTGCTATCTACGAAACCAAGATCAGGGAAGTCTTTGCCAGCGGCCAGGATGCGAACTTTGAACTGTACTGGAATGGCAAAGAGGGGAGGCAAGTATGCAGCCATATACGTTTGACCCCAGAGTTCGATGGTGCAGGGAATGTGGTGACTGTTCTGGGGGTGGGGCGTGATATCACCGAACTGAACGACTCGCGCAATGCGCTCAATGAATCTATGCGCCAACTGGAGAGTAAAGAGCTCGCCAAGACACGCTTCTTGGCGGCAGCTGGGCATGACCTCAGGCAACCGTTAGCGGCTGCCAATTTATTCATAGATGCACTGAAGTTCAGTGATTTAAGTCAGGAACAACGTCATATCTTGCAAAGACTCGAGCAATCCATGGACACTTTCAAAGGCTTGTTGGACGCGCTATTGAATATATCCAAGCTGGATGCGGGCATCATAGAACCCGACCACTCACAGATCGATATCGCGCAGATTATGGGTTGGTTGGAACAGAGCTATGTACCATTGGCGACCGAAAAGCATTTGGCTTTCAAATTACACTTTCCGCTTAACGAGGTTTTGTATGTCTATAGCGATCTCGGACTGATTAAGTCAGTGCTGATGAATCTGGTATCGAATGCGATCAAGTTTACAACCCAAGGCGGGGTGATGATTAGTGCCAGAAAACGCGGAGATAGGGTGTTTTTTCAGGTATGGGATACCGGCCTGGGAATCGCTAGCGAAGAGATAGACAAGATTTTCGATGAGTTTTATCAGACCAACAACCCCCAGCGTGACCGTAACCGAGGATTGGGTTTGGGGCTTGCGATTGTCAAACGTGCATTAAATCTATTGGGCGAGGATATCTTTTGTCGCTCCATACTGGGACATGGTTCGGTGTTCGGATTTTATCTTCCTATGGACGCGACAGCACATCCTAGTACCCACAGTGCAAGTGCAAGTGCAGATGAGATGATTAAGACTGACGTGGAGAAGGCGGATATTGTTAGCCAATTCGTGCGAGATAAACATTTCGTCTTGCTGGAAGATGACCAGATGGTGGCTAGTGCGATGACCGACCTGCTGTGTAGACTAGGTGCGCGAGTGGATTGTTTTACAAGCGCTGAGCAGGCCTTGAGCCATGCTGATATCGACAAGGCTGACTACTATATCGCGGACTATATGTTGGAAGGCTCGTTGAATGGGATACAGTTCCTGACCCGTTTACAGCAGATACGCGATGGGCAAATCACCGCCGTATTGGTTACGGGTGATACCTCAACCACAACGCTGCGGCACACGGGTGATGCACCTTGGCCGGTACTCCATAAGCCGGTGAATATTAATCAGTTGATAAAGAGCCTGCTTGCCAAAAGTTTCTGAGATTCATCAGGATTCTGTTGAGCGCAAGTGCCGCGCAACAGAATCCATTCCTTAGTTATGACTAGGCCCTCTAGTGCAATTGCGGCCAGCACGTTTTGCTTCATACATATGTACATCCGCACACTTGAGTAGATCATCCTGCGTGTTAGTGCTGGTCAATTTTTCGGCGATTCCTATGCTTACGGTCAACTGTAGCTTGCTATGGTCATCAGTGAGTAGGTGTTGTGCGGCGACTTCGAGACGCATGCGCTCTGCGAGTTGATGCGCCTGATTGAGGGAGGTGTTGGGACAGACCACCAAAAATTCTTCGCCGCCATAACGGCACACCAGATCTGTCGTTCGTGACACCTGTTGCAAAATTTTGGAGACAAATTGTAAGGCTTGATCACCGATTTGATGTCCATGATTGTCATTGATGGATTTGAAGTGATCTATATCTAGCATCAAGCAGCTGAGTGGCAGATGACTGCGTTCCGAGAATTTCCACTCTTGCTCCAAACGTCCCATCGCCATGCGCCTATTAGGGAGTTCGGTTAGTGCATCAGTTTGTGATTGGTGTTGCAGCTGTGCATTTGTCTCTGATAGTTCTATTGAAAAGCGCACCATCTGCTCGCGATCGTTGGCGAGCGCTTCCTGCAATTTGATCACCCTTTGAGCGGCACGCATTCTGGCATATAGAATCTTTGGGATGATGGGTTTGACCAGATAGTCATCGGCGCCCGCCTCAAAAGCCTCCACCAATTTTTCGGCTGACTCATGTGATGTAAACACGGTGATGTATAGGGTGCGGTTTTTAAAACGTTCCCTTATTTCTCGGCACAGGGTAATGCCATCCATCAGGGGCATTTGCCAGTCTGTTATTACCAGTTGAGGATGTTCGGATTCTATCTTTTGCAATGCTTCAATGCCGTTGGTCGCTGTGATGACTTTGTGCCCCACAGAGTTAAGCATATTGCTCAGCAAGCTCAGCATCAGCCTATCGTCGTCTACCACCAGTACGCGTAAGGCATAGTCCTGAGTAGGGTAAGTTTGTGGTGTCACATCGACGTTGAGGGAGGTGGTTTCAAGTTCGTCAAAAAGTTCGGTAAAGGACGGTATGGTACGAGAAGGGAGGTTGAACAATGCAGTCCACTTTGGCCAGTTATTGCTGCAAATCTCGGCAATCTTGATGATCTCCTTTTCTTCGACGGCAACCTCGGCGGCCTTAGTTTTAAGTGCCTCCACGAGTCGTAAGCGCTGCGAGGGTAAGGCCAAGCTAATCTTTGCAATCAACGATGAGACTTGCAATATTTTAAGCAATTTCCATTCGCGTGAGCCCTCGGTCCACTCATCGAGGTCGACTAATTGGAACTGGTGCGCCATTCTCTGGAACAACTCTGGGAAGCTCAATTCAGCCATGATTGCGGCGCTAGCCTCAGCATGATCGAAGCCAAAATTACTTTTCTCTACCGCTAAAAAATTGGTGATTTCAGTCTTGTTGGTACTGGCTAGCATGCTGGCGAACTGCTCTGGATAAGCTGAGGCTATTGCCAATTCTCCAATTTCGGATAGTAGGCCGACTACGAAGAGCTCATCGGCAGAGGCTACTTTTGCTTCCTGTGCTAGATGTCGTATGGCGATACCCGTGAGTAAAGAGCATGACCAAAAGTATTCGTAATCATATTGCTTGCAAGGTCCATGCTTGTTGTCATGGACGATGGCAATCGATAGCACTAATAGTCGCAAGGTGCGCACTCCCAAGATGGTGATGGCATCGGAGATAGAAACGACAGAGTGGTGCAAGCCAAGCAGCATGGCGTTGGCCGCTTTTAAAGTACTTACGCTAAGTGCAGGATCACTGCCTATCAGTTTAATTACGTCTGCGCTTGAATACTCTTCTTGCGACGTGAGTCTGATCAATTCCAGCGCGATGCCTTTGGGGGTGGGCAATTTTCCGCCCGCATTGAGGCTCTTGATTATCGATTGTTGTTTTATATCCATACATCATGATGCTGCGCACTACCCACAGGCGATATCAAGATAAGCTGGGGTTTTTTGTGCCATTTGTTCGAATCAAGCCACAACTTCGTGTAGTGGGGTGCTTAGTAGCCTAATAATCGTGCGCACTGATAGAAGGCGAAACTGATCAGCCA
>JBBQKX010000081.1:0-8144 GCA_038327315.1 Burkholderiales bacterium
GTGCATCAACTGGGCGGCTATCGCGTGCAGGGCAGGGATGCAGAGGCCGCACAGAAATTGATCGCCGATGGTTTGGCGATACAGCAAGCGGGTGCGGGCATGATCGTGTTAGAAGCAGTTCCTGCAAAACTTGCCAGTGACATCACCGAACAGTTGCATATCCCGACTATAGGTATCGGTGCAGGCGTCGCTTGCTCAGGTCAGGTGTTGGTGCTGCATGATCTGCTGGGCATCTATCCAGGCAAGAAGGCGCGCTTTGTAAAGGACTTTATGCAGGGTGCGACCTCTATCCCCGCTGCAGTGCACGCTTATGTAGAGGAAGTAAAAAGCGGCGCCTTCCCTACCGCAGAGCATAGTTTCTAAGCTAGGTTTCCTAATTTTCCCGCTAACCAAGTAGCAACCTGCAAAGCGCCCGGCGCAACTGACGGGGCAGGTCGTGGTGCAGACCAGAGCGCTGTCATCTCAGATTCAAGGTTGCCTTGCGCGGCTTGTTCACGCGAGATCTCATGGCAATTTCCATGTTGCTCCAGCCATGCTTCTAAAGCCGCTGACTCAGGCCAATCGCCCCTATTGACATATAGCACAGGCACACCGCTGTAGCGCGCTTCCACGAAGCTGCCGTAGCCAGGTTTGCTCAACAGCAGATCGCTGCTGGCGAGCAAGTCGCTGAAACTCATAGGCAGAGATTCCAGCGCTATAGCATCGGGATGTGTACATCGCCAACTCGCTTGCACTAGATAACGTACACCAGCTATGCGAGGCCAGTCCTCCATCGGCAAGCGTGTCGCGATGCCACCCATACTCACCAGTACTAAGCGCGTATCGGGTGCTAGTTCCAACAGGGTATTCAGTTCGTCACGTCGATTGCGACCGATGTCGGCGATGGGGGCGACAGGAAATACATTAGTGAGCGAGGACATCTGCATACCCGGCGTAGCGCGCAAGAATGCATCCGCGCCTGCGTAAGCCTTATGTATCTGAGCGAGGATGGCATCATCGCTATCGTTCCCAGCGCAATAGTGACCGTAGATGTCATACCAATTCAATGAGCATAATGCGGCATTGCCTATGCCCGCTTTCTGCGCGCCCGCCAACGGCAGATAGCCCACGTTGGAGAACACATAATCAGCTTGAAGCTCTTTGAGTAAGTCGGCTTCAGCTACAACACGAACAGCCCAATCAGAATGAAACTCGCGATAAGCCAAACGGCTCTCATCGGATTGCACATCCAGCGCGCTCGACATCACCATACCTATATCCCCCTCACTATGCAGGTGCTCAAATGGTGCAATGATGCGAGAACGCAAATGTGAGAGCGGCGCGGCGGAGCGTATGGTCATACGTAACTGCGGCAACAAGCGATGTAGTGCATTAAGGACGGGTGCGGTCTGGGCGACATGGCCGTAACCGTGGCCGGAGATAGAGATGACTAGATGAGGCATAAGTGATGAGTGCGGGTGTGCTAGTCGAGCAGATTACGATAAGCGCTATGCTTATGCAAAATATCTGTAGTCAGTACTATGTATTCAGGGTGCGTGGCGGATTCGGTATATCTTGATATGATGCGCGAATAATAAGGAACACAGAGGAGGCAGTAACGATGACAGAGCAGACCGGCGCGCTTGATCAGACACAGACCGCAGAAGCAGCACCGCTGGATGACAATACTTGGACAGATATCGGTCAGGCTGAGATTGTCTACACCATGTTTGGACGCGCCAAAGTGCGTGTCATCCACAAAGGAGATAAAGAACGTCAGACCAAGCGGATGTTAGTGGCGGTTGTCGTGTTCGCCATTGCAGGCTATTGGTTGCTGACTAACATGGATTACTTTCGTCAGCCTGAAATTTTACTGGTAGATACTGCGCCCGCAGTGGTCATCCCCAGTGAGACTATCGCTGCAGTGTCAGCGCCGGTATCGGCGGTGGTTGCGGATGCTTCTGTGGTGAACAAGCCTGCCGCATCACGTGTCTATCGTAAACCTGTCGTTACCCAGCAAGCTAATGGCACTGCAGCAGCAACATCAAGTATGGGCGGCAACGCTTTACCTGCAGCGGTTAAGAATTTTTCTGCGCCAGTAAGCGCGACCGAAAACTAAACTTAAGTGTGATGTAGTCAGAATAGTGCTGCGATAAAATTGGAGAGGTGTGACGGAAGTGGGATCGAGCGATGCTAGTCGATAACCTAGCTTGTGAAACAATCAGGGTCTAGTCCGAATGGGCCAAACCCGTGATTGCGAATTACTTCTTTTTCAAAGCCTGAATCATAACGACAGCTGCGATAAGACCAACTACTGCAGCAACGCCGATTGCCACCATGATAGTAGTGAAAATGCTCATTGTTTTCTCCTCCGATTGATTTGACTTCAGGGTAATAAATTGCGACCCGCGCGAAATTTATCACAAACTTAGAATGATTAAAACCCAGTAAAACACTCGGCCAAATTTTCCTTGAATATAACTACAGCATTGACATACTGAGGCCTTACGCCTACATGACTCATGCCTAAAAACGCAAGCCCAGTGATTGACACAAAAAACGCATCATAGGCGCGGCTTCTCTAAACCTTTCCACGACCATAGGACGCAGCTTGGACGAGGTTACTTCGGTCTTATTCAAGCGCGACAGCGCGATGAAATCCTTACGCTTCAAGTCAGTCAACAGTGGGTGTTCCTTGGCGAAGCCACGCGGCGCATTCACCAGCGAATCACCGACTAGGTCGTAGTGTTTTGCGAAGCTAGCATCGTCCCGCGCCTTCACCCAGGCATCGCCATGCTCCAAAAGCCCAGTGCGTATCTTGAATAATGCATCCGCATCGGGATGCCACAGACCCACCCCGATGAAACATTCATTCGGTGCGATGTGCAGATAGTAGCCAGGCGCATGGATATCCTTGCCGATCTCGTGGCGGAACTGGATGCCGATGTTGGTTTTGTAGGGAGTTTTATCTTTACTGAAACGCGTATCGCGATACACCCGCATCAATGATCCGCCTACCTTCTTGGGTTGTGCTAAGAAGTGCCGCGAAATGGCGGGTATCTCATGCGACATATCGCTGATGAAATCCAGCGCCGGACTGCGCACCAAGTCCTCGTATTCCTGCTGATGCTCCTCGAACCACTCGCGGTTGTTGTTCTCGGCGAGTGAGGATAGAAAGGAGAACGTATGTTTGGTGAAGTAACGGTCGGTCATTGTTAATTCTTTGTACGCTGGGGGGCTAAGGATACTCATCAAATGGAGCGATGGATATACGATCAATCCAAATTTTTGGACCAGTATTTCCTACACCAGCTTCTTGAACTGATACAACTTCTCTAGCGCTTCCTTGGGACTCAAATCATCCGGCTGCAGGTCGCGCAAGGCTGATAGCAGCGGATGTTCTTCCGGCTCTGCAATTTCAGGCACTGACGCGAATAGGTCGCCTTGCGGATGTTGTGCGGCGCTTTGTTGTTCCAATCTCACCAGTTGTTTCTTTGCACTGCGGATGACGCTGTTGGGTACGCCTGCGAGGGCGGCGACTTGCAGGCCGTAGCTTTGGCTAGCTGCACCTTCATTGACTGAGTGCAGGAACACGATGCTGTGCTGGTGTTCGATAGCGCTTAGGTGCACGTTGGCGAGTTGCGTGAATTCTTCTGTCAGTCTGGTGAGTTCGAAGTAGTGGGTCGCGAACAGGGTGTAGCTGCGGTTGTTTTCTAATAGATGGCGGGCGATGGCGTAGGCCAAGGCTAGGCCGTCGAAGGTGCTGGTGCCACGACCGATTTCATCCACCAGCACGAGGCTATTGTCTGTGGCGTTGTGCAGGATGTTGGCGGCTTCGGTCATCTCGACCATGAAGGTAGAACGTCCGCTGGCCAAGTCATCGGATGCACCTATGCGGGTGAAAATCTGGTCGATCTCGCCGAGCACCGCTTCTTGTGCGGGGACGAAGCAACCGACATGCGCCAGTAGCGCGATGAGGGCAACCTGACGCATATAGGTGGATTTACCACCCATGTTGGGGCCGGTGATGAGCAACATGCGGCGACCATCGTTGAGCGTGGCGTCGTTGGGGGTGAACTGATCGACCTGTGCCTCGACGACGGGATGTCGACCTTGCTTGATGCTGAGTTCTGCTTCGTCACTGAAATGCGGGGCGCTGAGATTTAATGTAGCTGCTCGCTCCGCAAATGTGGCGAGCACATCTAGTTCGGCGATGGCAACAGCGATGTTCTGCAACTGGGGGATGTAGGGCGCGAGGTTGTCCAGCAAATTGTCGTAGAGAAGTTTCTCGCGAGACAAAGCGCGGTCATTGGCAGACAGCGCTTTGTCCTCAAAGACTTTTAGTTCAGGTGTGATATAGCGTTCGGCGTTCTTGAGTGTTTGGCGACGACGATAATCGTCCGGCACATTGACCGATTGCGCTGTGGACACTTCGATGTAGAAGCCATGCACGCGGTTGTATTCAACCTTGAGGGTGTGGATGCCGGTGCGCTCACGTTCACGCACTTCAAGCGCCAGCAGGAAGTCGCCGCAGTTGGTCTGTATGCCGCGCAATTCGTCCAAGTCTGCATCATAGCCATCAGCAATCACGCCACCTTCGCGCAACACGGAAGAGGGCTCTGCCTTCAAAGTATTTTGCAGGCGTTCGACCAGCGCTGTATCTGCTTGTAGTACATCGGACAAGGTTTGTATCAGCGCAGTATCACACTGGCTCAATACGGTATGTAGTTGGGGCAGGTTCAGCAGTGTGTCGCGCAGTCCGGAGAGATCTCGCGGGCGAGCAGACTTGAGTGCGATGCGGGCGGTGATGCGCTCCACATCCACGCTGGACTTGAGTTGTTCGTGCACATTGCGATGCAGTTCATCCAATGCTGCCACAGCTTGCAGTCTGGCGTTCAGTACCTCGCGGTCACGTAGCGGGTGATGCAGCCAGCTGGCCAGTTGGCGGCTGCCCATGTTGCTGGCGCAGGTGTCTAGTAATGAGAGCAGAGTGGGGGCGGGTTCGCCGCGCAGGGTCTGGGTAATCTCCAGATTGCGGCGGGTAGCAGCGTCCATGCGCACATAGCGATCCGCGCTATAGACCTGCATGCTGCGGATGTGACTGATGGCCTGACCTTGGGTGAGTTTGGCATAGGCGAGTAGCGCGCCAGCCGCTTCCAAGCCTATGGTGAACTCGTCACAACCGAAGCCAGCAAGGTCGCGAGTGCCGAACTGCTGACACAGTGCGCGGCGTGCCGTGTCGAGCTCAAAATACCAATCAGGTAGTGGCTTGTAAGCTGCATTATTGCTGGCCTTAATCGCGGTGTTCTCGGCGTGCAGTATCTCCGAGGCCTGTAGTCTTTCCAGCTCTGCGGGTAAGTCTTTGCTGGATGTCTCGCAGACGTAGAATTGACCCGAGGCGAGGTTCAGCCAGGCCAGTCCTACTTGGTTGTGGTGCTGATGTACAGATAGCAGTAGGTTGTCGCGTTTCTCTTCCAGCAGTGCGGAATCAGTGACTGTGCCAGGAGTAACGATGCGTACCACCTTGCGGTCAACTGGGCCTTTGCTGGTGGCAGGGTCGCCAATCTGCTCGCAGATAGCGATGGACTCGCCCATTTTTACAAGGCGTGCAAGGTATTGTTCCGCCGCGTGATATGGCACGCCCGCCATCTTGATTGGGGCGCCGTTCGATGTGCCACGCTGTGTGAGGGTGATGTCTAGTAACTTGGCGACGCGCACAGCATCGTCCATGAAAAGCTCGTAGAAGTCTCCCATACGATAGAACAGCAATTTGTCGGTGTGCTCAGCCTTGATGCGCAGATATTGCTGCATCATTGGCGTGTTGCCAGCCTTGTCTTTGCCTTTCTTGAGATTGATTTCTGCTGCTGTGGTCATGTGTCGACGGCTATTTGCGTGATATGAGCCGCGCATTTTAACGATGATGTGGTCGCAGGTGTGGGCGATATGCCCGCTCGCAACGACGTGATACAAAATACGAAGCAACTTGAGCCTTACAGTCCGGTTTCAGACAGTATAATGTCCGTGCAATTCGCCGCTCGTGTTGGTTCATGGATGGTTGAATTGCAGTCAAACTTTTGAACTTTCGGTACGCCACATCAGTATGAGACTTAAAAGTAGGAGGCTGCTCTGATACTCGATTGGAGACGCCGCATCGTATTCTTCAGCGGGGCGATAGGCGTGGGCATCGTTGCTATCCTGTTTGCGCTCGGCTGCGAATTTGCCGATGATTGGTTCCATCGCGGCTTAGCTTATTCACCCTATCTTCCTCTGTTGATTACCCCGCTTGGTTTTGCCTTCACCGTGTGGTTGATGCGCAAATACTTTCCCGGCTGTCAGGGTAGTGGCATCCCTCAGACCATCGCCGCGCTGGAGCATGGTGTTGGCGAGCAACGCTCCAAACTACTTTCACTGAAAATCGCTGCAGGTAAGATTTTGCTGACAATGATGGGATTGGCTACGGGTTCTTGCGTGGGCCGTGAAGGCCCGACCGTGCAGATTGGCGCGTCCATCATGCATAGCTTGAGTCGTTACGCAAAATTCACCAAACACGAAATGGACCGAGGCTTGATTCTGGCTGGCGGTGCGGCGGGCGTCGCGGCGGCATTTAACACACCGCTAGCAGGTATTGTTTTCGCTATCGAAGAAATGGGTCGCTCTTTCGATGAGCACAACAGCAGCACTATCCTGATGACTGTGATCATCGCCGGTATATCTTCACTCGCCCTGCTGGGTAACTATTCTTATTTTGGACATACTTCGGAAACGCTGGTCTTTGGTAAGCAGTGGGAAGTGGTGATCGTTTGTGGTATCTCTGGAGGTCTGCTCGGTGGGCTGTTCAGTCGTACTTTAATCATGATCAACGGTGGCTTGCCCGGTAAAGTGGGAAGGGCGATGCGCGAACATCCAGTGATGTTGGCAGCAAGTTGCGGTTTGATTTTGGCGCTGATGGGTTTGATTTCCGGCAATTCGATCTATGGCAGCGGTTATATTGAAGCCAAGGAGATATTGAGTGGCACGGGCACGTTGCCTGAAGAATATGGTTTGCTCAAGATGGTCGCGACACTGGTGTCCTATGTGAGCGGGATTCCTGGCGGCATCATGGCACCATCACTGTCTACCGGAGCAGGTTTTGGCGCCAACATCGCCCAGTACATGCCTAATGTCCCGACCGGTGCGGCGGTTACTTTGGGCATGGTGGCTTACTTCTCAGGTGCGACCCAAGTGCCTATCACTGCTTTTGTGATTGTGATGGAGATGACCGATAACCACGAAATGATTTTGCCTCTGATGGCGGCTTCTTTCATCGCCAGTGCCTGTTCCAAGTTGGTCTGCCCCACTTCTTTATTCCATACCCTGTCGGCAAATTTCGTCAAGCGGCCGGCGGTCTTGGGACACACTTAAGCACAAACCAAACGGCCCGCCGCTCACATCTGAGTGAGGGGCGGGCCGTATTTATTTGACTAACGCTATGAAATTATTTCAGTGCGTCAGTCAGGTGAGGGGCGATTAGTTTGATTAGATGGCCATGAATATCTGGGTTACCGGCACAGATGTGGCCGCTCTTCATATAGCCATCAGGCGTGCCCTTCAAATCGGTGACTAAGCCGCCTGCTTCGGTGATGATCAGGCAACCTGCTGCAATGTCCCAAGCTTTGAGGCCGCTCTCAAAAAAACCGTCGTAGCGACCTGCAGCCATCCAAGCCAGATCTAGTGCGGCAGAGCCGGGACGGCGCAAACCAGAAGAGGCTTGCATTACATCGCGCAAAATAGCGATATAGGCATCCATGTGCTGGAAGTTGGAATAGGGGAAGCCAGTGCCGATCAGCGCATCAGCCATATGCAGACGCTTGGTGACGCGGATACGTTTGTCGTTCAAGTAAGCACCGCGACCACGAGTGGCGGTGAACAGTTCGTTGCGCACGGGGTCGTAGATTACAGCCTGTGTCAGCACACCCTTGTGTTGCAAAGCGATAGAAACGGCGAATTGAGGGAAGCCGTGCAGGAAGTTGGTCGTGCCATCCAGCGGATCGATGATCCAGAGGTACTCTGATTCGCCATGTGCGCCGCTCTCTTCTGCTAAAATCGCATGGTCTGGATAGGCTTCCAACAAGGTTTGTATGATGACTTGCTCAGCAGCGCGGTCGACTTCGGTAACAAAATCAGCA
>JBBQKX010000082.1:0-8136 GCA_038327315.1 Burkholderiales bacterium
CAATGCCGGACATGATCAACAGTGCACTCAGCATTATTTAACCAATCCTGAGAAGCCCATGAAGGCCAGGCTCATCAGTCCAGCCGTGACCATGGCGATGGCGGAACCTTTGAAGATGACAGGAATGTCGGCGCCTTCCATACGTTCACGTATGCCCGCGAACAACACCATGATCAGGGTGAAGCCGACGGCATTGCCAAAGCCAAACCACAAGGACTTGAGCAAGGTGTATTGCAACTGATTCTGTGCGATCAGTAGCGGCACGCCCAGCACCGCACAGTTGGTGGTGATGAGTGGCAGATAGATACCTAGTACCTGATACAGGGCAGGGCTGGTCTTCTTGATGTACATCTCAGTGAATTGCACGATGCCCGCGATGACTACAATGAATGATAGCGTTGCAAGATAGCCCAAACCGTTGGGTGCGAGCAGGTAATGGTCGATGAGATAGCTCGCGCCAGAAGCCAAGGTCAACACGAACGCGGTGGCCGCGCCCATACCTATGGCGGTTTCTAGCTTCTTCGACACGCCCATGAAGGGGCATAGGCCGAGAATTTTGACCAGCACGATGTTATTCACCAACACCGCACCGAGCAAGATCATGAGATATTCAGACATCGTCTAGCCTTAACAAAATGAGGGCGGATTATCCCCTGATTCATATTCCACATCAATAAAGGACTAGGCATATTGATATAACTAAAAGTTGGCCTTGATGCGAGTATGGTCAGGTGTGCCGCTGGAGCTAAGTGTATATATCGTTAATATTCGCGGCCTGCACGATAAATATCTGCTTACAAAATAGCCTCTCCAGCGGACTGGAGAGGCTATCTGGTATGGATATGGCTTTTATTCTTTAATTGCTTCGACTGGTAGGGTGATCTTTACATCGTCACCCACAAGAGGCGCATATTTGCCAGCATTGAACTCGGTGCGCTTGATGGTGGTGGTCGCGGTCACGCCACAGACTTCCTTCTTTAGCATCGGGTGAGGCATGCACTGGAACGACTCTACGGTCAGCGTGACGGGCTTGGTGATGCCTTTGATGGTCAGGTCTCCGTTTACTGAGGCCAGTTTGTCGCCATCGAATTTGAAATCATGTGACTTAAAGGTGATGGTTGGATACTTGGCTGTGTCCAGCAAGCCTTCGCTTTGGATATGGCCATTGAATAGTGTCGAACCTGTGTTAACCGAAGTTGTATCTATGGTGATGTCGGCAGAGCCGGTCTTGGCAACACGATCCAGTACAATTTTGCCGGTAGCACGGTCGAAACGACTCAACTGCTGCGAGTAGCCCATATGGTTGTATTCAAAACGAGGCAGGGTATGGTTCGGTTCGAGATTGAAAGTCTCGGGTGCCGCATAAGCAGTAGAAGATAGTGCGGTTGCGACGGCGATGGCGACTAGTTTTTTCATGGTGTGACTCCTTGGTTGAAAATTCAAAGTGCTGCTGGGTATTCATTGCATCCATTCATCCCCTATCCTGTAAGGTGAGAGGGGGTTCACAGATCAATCTTTTGGCGCAACTATTGCTTGCTGCTTGCTGCTTGCTACAAAGTGAAACTTGATACTGACTTCATTTGCGACCGTGGCGACATCTGCCCAGATACCTGTACCTATGCCGTAATCTAGGCGATTCATGTTCAAACTGCCGTCGAAGATACCGCTATTGCCGTTCTGTTTGAAGGTGAACGGTGCAGTTATATCCACGGTCTTACCTTTGAGGGATAGCTTACCTTGTGCCTGATATCTATCTCCTCCCAAAGCTTTGAAGCTGCTGGCAACAAAGCTTGCAGTCGGATATTTTTGGGTATCGAACCAAAGTTTGTCTGTGACTTCGTCATCTGCATCACTGTTGCCAGTGTCTATGCTGGCGATATCGATATCGATCTTAGCCTGGGATGTAGCTAACTGCGCCGGGTTAAAGCGTGCCTGTATCGCAAACTTGGCGAATGCGCCACTCAGGGGCACGCTCATCTGCTTGTAGTCAAAGGCCACCTTGCTTTGTGCGGTTTGAACCTCAGAGAATTCCGCAGCGTTGGCGGAGCCAACTACCAGGGTCGCCAACAGCAAGGGTAGTGTGTTTGATCTCATAGTGTTCTCCTTTTTAACCAAGGCATCATGCGTGTCAGCGTCTCATCTTTTTCAATTAAGTGGTGTTTCAGTGCGGCGGCGACATGCATCACCACTAAAGCCAGCAATACGTAGTTAAGCACGCTATGGGTAGTCTCCAATATATTACCCAGCGCCTTGTCCTTGCTCAATAAATCGGGCAACTGCACCAGCCCTAGATACACTACGGGCACGCCCTTGGCTGAACTCATCAGCCAGCCGGTGATGGGGATGAAGAACAGCAAGGTATAAAGTAAATGATGCACGGCATGTGCGGCAAATCGCTGCCAAGCAATTATGCTCTCGGGCAGCTCGGGTGGTTTGTTCGCGAGACGCCATGCCAATCTAGCGATGAATAACAGGAATATCGTTACGCCTATCCATTTGTGATAGCTGTATAGCTGCAATTTCAGCGGTGAAAACTTCAGGTCCGACATGTACAGGCCAAGCGGGAAGGTGCTTAAGATCAGTATGGCGATCAGCCAGTGCAAAGTAATAGCGACCTTGGTGTAGGACTTGTTCATAGCATTCACTCCAGAGTGGCTTTGGCGCTACTGAAAGCTTCGCGCAGATGACCTAGTTGAAAAATGAGCGTATCGATCTCGCTGCTTTTGAGCTGAGCGAACACGGGTTGTAGGTGTTGCAAATGAGCGGGGAAGATACGGGCGAATAGCTTGTCACCCAATTTGGTGAGTTTAACGAGTTGGCAACGACCATCACTGCTGGAAGCTGTGCGCGAAACCAAGCCTTTGTTGCACAGCCTGTCGACCACGCCGGTGAGTGTGCCTTTGGTGATCAGAGTCTTCTCGCCCAACTCTTTCGGTGACATGCCCAAGGTATTGCCCAGCGTGACGATAATGTCGAACTGAGGTGGCGTCAGATCCAAGGTGCGGATGTGTGCTGCCGAATAACTTTGGAAACTCTGGTAGGTGTCTGCCAGTTCTCGCAATAGGGGTAAAAATTTCTTGCTCAACATTATTGTGGCCGCTTGGTTCTAACTAGTACAAATATTAGTACTAGTTAGAACCAAGCGTCAAGCAAGGCATATTATTTATATGGGTATGTGCAATTAAGCGGTCAGATCTCGATACGTGTGCCCATTTCAATGACGCGGTTGGCAGGAATCTTGAAAAAATCGGCTGCATTCATTGCGTTTTTGGACATCGCTAGGAATAGTTTGCCGCGCCATCTGCCCATGCGTGTCCGTTTGGCGATGGCAATCATGGCACGCGAGATGAAAAAGGAGGTGCTCATCATGTCGAAGGGTAGATGGTCTTCTGCACACAACTCCAGCGCCAGCGGGATATCTGGCGTCTGCATGAATCCGTAGAAAAGTTTCACGCGATAAAAACCATGGCCGAGTTCTTTTACCAGCACACGGTTATTACGAGTCACATAGGGTTTGTCCTCAACTACGATGGTAAGTAGGATGTTGCGCTCATGCAGCACCTGATTATGCTTGAGGTTGTGCATCAGTGACGAGGGCGCACCCTCCATCTCGCTGACCATGAATACCGCCGTTCCCATCACTCTAGGCGTGGTGATGGTGCCATCTATGATGACTTCTATGGGGATGCTAGTTAACTTGACCTTCTCGGTCAGCAACTGTCTGCCACGACGCCAAGTTGTGAGTACCGTGAACGATAAAGCAGCGATGCCCAAGGGGAACCAACCACCTTGTGGGATCTTGACAAGATTGGCAGCGAAGAAGGTGAGGTCTACCGAGAGCAGTAGCGTGATCAGTGGTACGACTTTGATGAGTGGCCAGCGCCAGCCCAGCACCATCACATAGGCGATTAGCATGGTCGTGATGGTCATGGTGCCGGTGACCGCGATACCGTAGGCCGCAGCCAGATTACTTGCACTTTGGAAATTAAAGACCAGATAGACCACGGCGATGTATAGCGACCAATTGGTGATCGGTACATATACCTGACCGCGTATCAGGCCCGATGTGTGGATGATGGGCATGCGCGGCAACATCCCCATTTGTATCGACTGGTGCGCGACGGTGAAAGCACCTGAGATGACGGCTTGAGAAGCGATCACGGCTGCGGCTGTGGCGAGTATCACCATAGGGAGTCGTGCCCACTCAGGAGCAAGCAGGAAGAAGGGGCTGGATATGCTGGTTGGATCGATTAATAGTAGTGCACCCTGACCGAAATAGTTTAGGACCAGCGCCGGAAGCACGAAGCCGAACCAACTCAAACGTATCGGCATCTTGCCGAAGTGGCCCATGTCGGCATACAGCGCTTCACCACCGGTCACGGCCAATACCACACCACCAAGCGCGAGGAATGCGACCATAGGGTCGGCTACGATGAAGCTATAGGCATAGCTTGGGTCTAACGCGTACAGCACCTCAGGCATGCGCATGATAGCCATCAGTCCGAAACCTGCTATGGAGATGAACCACAGCACCATGATAGGGCCGAAAGCGATGCCTATGAAGTGTGTGCCGCGCCGCTGCATCCAGAACAGTAAAGTGACGACGACGAGTGTTATCGGGATGACTAAGCTTGAGAGATGTGGCGCGATGGCTTCAAGACCTTCAACGGCTGATAGCACTGAGATGGCTGGTGTAATCATGCTGTCGCCATAGAACAAAGCTGCCGCGATCACGCCTAAGACGGTGATGAACCACTTGGTTTTGGGCCTACCATTAGTGAGGTGGCTGACTAGTGCCAGCAAAGCCAGTGCGCCGCCTTCGCCGCGATTGTCTGCGCGCATCACAATAATCACGTATTTCAACGAGATCAAAAGCATGATGGTCCAGAACATCAGCGACAGTATGCCTAGGATATTGGGCTGCACGACGCTGAGCAGGTGCGTACCCGCGAAGGTTTCTTTCAGTGCATACAAGGGGCTGGTGCCTATGTCACCGAACACTACCCCAATCGCGCCCAATACCAGCAAGGGCAATCTCTGTTTCGTTTCAGCTTGGTTCATGCCACATCCGAGAAAAACGGTGCGGCACTCTACGCTTGAATCTTTTTTGGGGCAATGGTGATGAGTGCAGGTTCAGTTGCTATGTATATAACGGCAATGCGTTTCTCGTATGAACAGTACCGCGACCCAGCCTACCAAGGCAAAGCCGAACAGTAATGAGATTCCGACTTGATAATCAGCAAAACCGCGCATGCCGTTCGCATGCCCACCTTGATCTATCGCCCAGCCAACGAGTGGTTGCAAAATAGCTGCACCCAAAAAGCCGCCTGTGTTGACCACGCTGGTCGCCATGCCGGAGAGCGCGTGACGATTGACTTCTTTTGCACAAGACCAAGTGAGCGTAAAGCTGGAGGCACCCACTCCCATTACGAAGCACAAGGCATAGCTGACGGTGTGATTCATGGGTAGGCCGAATAGCCAAGGTAACCAACCCAGACAATAGAGGGTGGCGGCAGTGATCATCACAGGTTTGCGATAGCCCAAGCGGTCGGACAGGGTGCCGATGAAGAATGCGCCTATGGCAAAGCCCACCATCAGGATGGAAGTGTGCGCGGTGGCATGTGCTCTATCCATGCCATAGACATCGTGCAGGAAAGGCACTGCCCACAAACCACCAAAGGAGAATAGCGAACCGGTGAGGCCGAAATTAACCCATAGTCCTGGCCAAGTCGCGCAGTTCTTGAGCACAATCAATAGACCTTCATACCAGTGACCATGATGCGGAGGGTGCGCGGTTTTGCCATCTAATTCACGCAAGCTGGGCAGGCCGACTTGCACCGGACTGTCGCGTACCATCAACCAAGACAGCACAGCCAATCCAAGTGAGAGCATGCCGATGTAGGTAAACACTTCGCGCCAAGTCATCACCGTTAATACCGCACTCAGCGGCGCGGTCGCCAACACTGAACCCACATTGCCCATCAATACAGTCACCCCTGTCATGGTCGCGAAGTGACGGTCATGGAACCAAGCGGCATTGAGTTTGAGCATGGAGATGAAGGTAAGCGACACCCCCAGCCCTACGAGCAATCGCCCCATAGAGGCGATGGTGAGTGTGTCCGCAAAACCGAACAGTAAGGAGCCTATACCCGCCAGTACTCCGCCCACGGTCACCAAGCGGCGTGGCCCCCAAGTGTCGGCGAGGACGCCAGTAGGGATCTGCATCACGGCGTAAACATAGAAATAAGTTGCGGCCAAACTGCCTAATGCAGCGCTGCTGGCATGGAATGTCTGTTGCAGGTCACTGGCGATAGCGCCGGGTGCGAAGCGGTGGAAGAACGACAGGATGTATGCCAGACCAACGATGATGAAGGCGCTCCAGCGCAGGCGTACGAGTCTTCGTGCTTGGTCTTGATCTAGCATGTTCAGTTCTTATGATGTGTTTGGCGCAGCAGGATAAGGCCTGCCCATGACAGGGCAGCGAGCATCATGAGCCCACCAAGGCTGTGAGCAAACGCGCCCCATTCCTGTGCATGCTGCAATTGACCTAATCTACCCAGCAGATAGATCCAGTCGTGTGGTCCATCTTCGCCGGTGTGCCCGCCGAGCAGGATGAGTTGCGGATGCAGCGCGTCATAAATGTAGGGTGATAGATCGACTAAGCTCACGCTAGTCCACCATAGTCCCAATGCCCCGCCGAAGTTGTCTCGGTTCTTGAGTATGAAGGCAACAGCGATGCCGAACGGCAATAGCAGTTGGAACAGACTGCCGCCCAATATAGTCATGAACTCACCCAAGGGTATGAATAGCATATGACCCGCCTCATGTATGGGTAGCAAGATGTTGTGCATAAACGACATACCGATCTCGCCATCCCGATAGTCGCTCAGGAACAGCGGCACACTCCACAAGGCAAGCAATGACAAGCTTATCCAACGTCCATAGTAGGACTGCGCATCGATATCACTCAGCGGTGTGAGTAGACTAAAGCCTGGCTCGTCATTCAGCGCTTCGTCGGGATAAAGAGATGAGGCAGAGGGTTCTTGTTGCCACTTAAAGGTATAGAGGCCGCAAGCAGGGCATGCGGCCTCTGCAGGCAATGTGGCAGGAAGCTCATGGCCACACTTGGGGCAGTTTTTATAGTGCGTCGCCACGATTTACTCAGGCGATATCCAACAAAGCCCTGCGGCACTCGCTGACTAAAGCAGGGCCGCGGTAGATCAGGCCACTGTAGACCTGTACCAAGCTTGCTCCTGCTTGAATCTTCTCGGCTGCGTCCGCGCCGCTGAGGATGCCACCCACCCCTATGATGGGCAATGCACCTTGCAATTCATGGGCAAGTTGGCGTATCACGGCGGTGGATTTATCGCGTACCGGTGTGCCGCTCAAGCCGCCGGTTTCAGCACCATGCGGCAAGTGTGCGACCGCATCACGCGCCAGCGTGGTGTTGGTAGCGATCACACCGTCTATCTGGTGTTGCATCAATAAACGTGCGATTTGCGCGATCTGGTCGGATTCCATGTCCGGTGCGATCTTCAGCGCGAGGGGCACATAACGCCCATGCTGGTCAGCTAGCTTGGTCTGCTCTGCTTTGAGCTGTCCGAGTAATGCATCTAGTGCCTCATCGTTCTGCAATTGACGCAGGTTTTTGGTGTTGGGTGAGGAAATGTTGACTGTGATGTAACTGGCGTGTGCATACACTTTGCGCAAGCAGATCAGATAATCGTCGGCGGCATTTTCGATAGGTGTGACGGCGTTCTTGCCGATGTTGATGCCTAGGATGCCCTTGAACTTAGCACGCTGCACATTGGCGATGAGTTTATCTACACCGTCGTTGTTGAAGCCCATGCGATTGATGATGGCGCTCGCTTGAGGCAATCGGAATAAACGTGGTTGAGGGTTGCCGAGCTGAGGCAAGGGCGTGATGGTACCTATCTCTATACTGCCAAAACCGAGTGAGGCGAGACCGTTTATGCAGTCGCCGTTCTTGTCCAGACCCGCTGCAAGCCCAACTGGATTAGGGAAGGTTAAACCCATGACTTTGCGTGGCTGCTCGGGCAGACGCGGTGTGAACATGCTGCTCAACCCCAATAAATATGAGGCATTCAGCCCATTGAGTGTGAGGTGATGAGCGGT
>JBBQKX010000083.1:0-8095 GCA_038327315.1 Burkholderiales bacterium
GGCGGGGATTCAGGAGGTGTTCCGGCACTTGGCTATCGATCAAGCCCGAACCGACGCGATTGCTGACGAGGTCATCAAAGCCTATGGTCAAGGCCGCAAGGTGCTGGTGCTGACCGAGCGCACCGAACATCTCGATGCCATCCAAACCGCCTTGGGCGACAAGGTGCTATCGTTGTTTGTCCTGCACGGACGGATAGCCAAAAAGCAGCGCGCCACACTGATCGCAGAACTCAACGCGCTGCCGCCCGACGCCCCACGCGTTCTGCTGGCAACCGGCAAACTGGTTGGTGAAGGATTTGACCATCCGCCGCTCGACACATTGGTGCTGGCAATGCCTGTTTCGTGGAAGGGGACGCTGCAGCAATACGCAGGCCGACTGCACCGCGAACACGCCACCAAGACCGACGTGCGCATCATCGATTTCGTGGACACCGGCCACCCGGCGCTGCTGCGGATGTGGGAAAAACGCCAGCGCGGTTACCGGGCGATGGGCTACCGGATAGCGGACGAAATGGGTACAAATTGACGCGAAACCCGCGCCGTTCCTCATAATCCCGCGCCATTGCGTTTAATCTTGGGAGTCCACAAAAAGCTTGGTCAGCCACACGCCATCAAGACACTAACATCACCAAAGTCTGTGACAGAGTCAGGATTGGGGGATGTAACGCTGGCTGTTTCACAGGGTTTTTATAGCAGCATGGACGAGCAGCAACACTTGAGTTGGGGTGGAAAAGTAAAGTTTGCGACGGCAAGTACACGAATCGGTACGGGTAAAAATGATTATGCAGCCCAACTGATTGCCGATCAGATTAGTGGAAGATTTCAATCATTAATCTCGATTGGATATCAGGTGTTGGGAAGTCCTGCTGGTCAGCAGTTAAAAAATGGTTACTTTGGGACATTGGGTGGATATTTTCAGGCAAGCGAACAGACCGGATTGGGTGCTGATTTCAAAGCCAGCCAGGTCATCTCTTTGCCAGGCACTGAACAGCGCGAATTGAGAGTCTATGCATCACAGCGCCTCGGAATTGATGCAACCCTGCAAGCTTATATCCTCAAAGGTTTTTCCGACGGAAGTCCCGCTCAGGGAGTGGGATTGATGTTTTACTTTGTACCCTAGTAGCTCGGGCAAAATGCGCTGCTCAGCCGAGCGTGTACGTCTGATATGGCAAAAAAATTGCGCGAATGTAGCGGTTCGGGGGCGAAGATTACTGTGACGACTCCCTTAACTGCAGACTCAGCACTTACGTGCTACATTGCTTAAGTAATATGGCCCCCCATTAGAACAGTCCTATCTGACAATATTGCCTTCATACGCGCATCTGTACTTGGTAAATAAATACACTGATTGAGCATTAAGGATACAAGCCGCGTCGGTCTCGTGCGGCCAATATACGGGTACAAGCGATAATAAAAGCGGCGGTGCGCAGGGACACTTTACGTTCAACGGCCAGTTGCGCAACATCATGAAATGCTGCGGCCATTATCTTTTCCAGTCGGTCATTGATTTCTTGCTCGGACCAGAAAAAGCTAGAGAAGTCCTGCACCCATTCGAAATAGCTGACCGTCACACCACCAGCGTTGGCGATTACATCAGGTACCACGGTGATGCCGCGCCTAGTGAGAACGTCATCTGCCTCAGGCAGGGTTGGGCCGTTGGCGCCTTCGACGATAATCTTGGTATCGAGCCGTTCCGCGAGTTCCGCGTCGATCTGTCCTTCGAGTGCTGCGGGTACAAGAAAGTCGCTAGACAGCATCCAGAAGTCATTCGTACTGATTACTTCCACGCCCTGCATCTCGATAAGTTTGCCCCCAGCTTTCACATACGCAATAGCAGCCGCAACGTCGATGCCATTCGGATTAGCCACGCTACCACTGGCATCCTGTAGAGCGATGATGCGCGCACCAGCATTAGCGAAACACAGGGCTGTGATCGATCCCACATTGCCGAAGCCTTGCACCACCACACGGGCATCCTTCACTGCTACTCCCTGAAGCAGCCCTGCTTCGCGTGCTGCGACGAACACGCCGCGCCCAGTCGCTTCACGACGACCTAGACTACCTCCTAAGCTGATTGGTTTTCCCGTCACGACACCCGTCATTGTCGCGCCGTGATTAACTGAATAGGTGTCCATCATCCACGCCATGGTCTGCTCGTCGGTGCCGACATCGGGCGCGGGAATGTCCTTGTTTGGCCCAATCAGAAAACCGATTTCCGAGGTATAGCGGCGCGTCAGTCGCTCCAACTCGGCTAATGATAACGATTTTGGATCGACTCGAACGCCACCTTTCGCGCCACCGAATGGCAGGTTCAATGCGGCATTCTTGATGGTCATCCAGCCTGAAAGTGCCATCACTTCATTCATAGTCACGTTGGGATGAAAACGCACGCCGCCCTTGCCGGGGCCGCGTGATAGATTGTGATGGACTCGAAATCCCTCGAAATGTGCCAGCGTACCGTCATCGAGTTGAATCGGTATGGCGACATTCAGCACGCGTTTTGGATGCTTCAAGGTTTCCAGCCAGTAGCCGAGTTTGCCGAGATGGGGTGCGACGCGGTCGATCTGCTCAATGAAACTGGCCCAAGGCTGCGGGCTGGCGGGATCCAGAAAGGATAATATTTTGCTTGTGGTTGGCTGCGTCATTATTTTTCCTTTCCATTGACTGAATTACAGGGCGCCGCTTCGAATGATTCCTTCACGCATCCCAGCACTGAATCTCTTCATGCTAAACACGCTAGTCTTAAGCTTGCGCGATAAATTGCCTAATAAATAACGTACCCAGAAGTGACTTCAGAAAGAACTTTTGATGTAGACGGTACATTACCTTTATGTGGTTGCATAGCTAAATGGCAAAGAATGAAGGAGGCGAGTATGTTTCAAATCGACGACCTTGCTCGTCGGGTTTTTGGGTATGTTGGTGCAGGGGAGTTAGATATTGCTTTCTGTAAATTATGATTAGGATACGATGCTGTTACATCTGGGCTTGACCTAATGAACAGCAAATTTCAGTAGCCATAAAAATGTGTGTTGATAGCCTCTATTCTAGATGACATCCTTTTGCGCCTAGTGCCACAATGCAGCCACCAGCAGCACAGCGCTGCAATCAGCGGAGTTCAAAATGTCGGTGCATGATTTTTCTGGGGTCGAGTTGTTGCCAGACTCAGGTATGCCTAAACAGTTATTCATCTTGTTGCATGGTCTGGGTGGTGAGGCTGCTAACTTGTTGCCTTTAGCGCATCAGTTGCGTGCGGTGTATCCAGACGCTGCGTTCCTATTGCCCGATGGGGTGATGCCTTTTGACGGCGGGGGAATGGGGCGGCAGTGGTATTCGCTCAGCGGTTTGAATGAGGAGAACCGTCATGAGCGCGTCATCGCAGCATTGCCAGCATTGAAGTCTTTGGTGAAGGCTGCGCAGGATAGATTGAACATCCTTCCGCCGGATACCGCGCTGGTGGGGTTCTCGCAGGGGGCGAACATGTCGCTGGAACTGAGTGCCAGCCAAGACGGTATCGTCGGCAGGGTGTTGGCGTTCTCGGGGCGTTATTCCAAGATTCCCGAAGTCGCGCCGGAGCTCACGACTATCCATCTGCTACACGGTGAGGATGACTATGTGATCTCGGTCAGCCATGCACGTCTTGCCTACGAGATGCTGTCTGTCTTGCAGGGCGATGCGACCTTAGACATCGCGTCGGCGGTGGGTCATGAGTTGCATCCTGTGTTGGTCGAACGCGCGCTGTCGCGCTTGCAGACGCATGTGCCGTTGCGCAGTTGGCGTCGCGCCTTGGGTGGGAATTAGTTGTGCTGGATGAATAACTCTGGGTCGACCATCGCGCCGTTCAGCACCACACTCCAATGCAGATGCGGGCCAGTAGCGCGGCCTGTCATTCCAGAAAGGCCGATCTGTTGGCCTTTACTGACAGTCTCACCGGGCTGGACATCGAAGCGATTCATATGGCAATACAGGGTGATGAGTCCGTTACCGTGGTCTAGAAAGACCGTCTTGCCATTGAAGAAATAATCATCTGTCGCCAGCACTGTCCCTGCCGAACTTGCTAAGACGGGGGTATCGCTGGCTACCGCCACGTCAAGGCCAACGTGGGGTGCACGGGGTTTTTCGTTGAAGAAGCGACGCAGCCCGAAGCGACTTGAAAGTTCACCTTGTGCCGGGATGATGAAATCCAGATCAGTATTAGCACTAGCCTGCCAGTGCTTCTTGAGTCGCATGATGTTGGCGATATCGTGATTTGCGCGCGCAAGATTTTTCGGTGAAAGTTCGACCTTGCCGTTGTCCTTAATCGTGATGTGTTGCTCGGGATAGGCTTTGCTACCGACCTCAAAGCGTTTTAGCTCAGACTTGCCGCTCTGGCTGACGCGCAACTCATGCTCGCCAGGTGTGAGACTCAAGGCCAATCCGACCACCGCATACCATTGATCCTTGTCGGCTGTGACGAGTACCGCTTGTTCCCCTAACCATGCCTGTGGCTTAGCACTGCTAGTGCTCGCCAGCGGAATGACTGCGAGTCCACCTGGCACATTGTTCGATTCAGGTAGACCCGCATAAGCAATGCAAGGTAAGGCGACCAACAATAGGAGTAATCTGCGATAGCTGAGCAGGGTGTGTGTGATGTGTGTGTACATATTTTGACTTTAGAGAGGTTGAGCGTTGCTTCACTGTTGAGATTGTAAACGCTGACGTGCGCAAGGTGATTGAAAAATAGATCATCACCCCCATATCAGATGAGTATTGCAGGAAAAAACACTCTCTTTTTAAATTCCGGCGAACCCTTTACCATCCGCCTTGTCTGCTAAAGCCAAGCTATAACTTTGTTGCACAGGACCCCAATGAAAATCCTTATCGACAGCACCTCACGTAATCCTTTGCAAAAGCTCTTGGCCATCATCCTGACGGTAGGACTCGTGATATTGGGGTTTATGTTCTCGGCAGTGATATTCACCGTTCTACTGGTGATGGGCCTGATAGGCTGGATATTCCTGTGGTGGAAGACGCGTGATGTACGCAAGCAGTTTCAACAGATGCAGGCGCAAATGCAATCACAGATGCGTGACGAGCGTACCCGTGCCAACGATGCTCAAGCTGACTATTCGAACACTGAGTCCAAAGGTCAGACCATTGAAGGTGAAGCGGTACGAGTGGACGAGAGTGCACGCTGAGCATGTGGTTGCAAAAAGAACTGACGCTCAAACCTAGACCGCGTGGATTTCATCTGGTCACCGATGAAGTGCTGCGCGAACTACCCGAGTTACGCGATTTCAAGATTGGCATGATGAACATCTTCATCTTGCACACTTCCGCCTCACTGACGATCAACGAAAACGCCGACCCCTCTGTCCGACACGACTTCGCGGCTTACTTCGATCGAGCCGTGCCTGAGAACCAACCCTATTATCAGCATCAGGACGAAGGCTCTGATGACATGCCTGCACACATCAAATCCAGTTTGTTGGGGGGCAGCCTAGACATCCCAATCAGCGCCGGACGCTTGCGTATGGGCACCTGGCAAGGCATTTATCTATGTGAACACCGCAACCACGGTGGCAGCCGTCGCCTCGTTGTGACAATACAAGGAGAGATCGCATGAAAATCGCATTCCTCGGACTGGGCATCATCGGCAGCGCATGGGCGCGCAATCTCATAGATGATGGGCACGAGGTGCGCTGCTGGAATCGCAGCGCCAAAGACTTTCCGAATTTTTGTACTTCGATACAAGCGGCGGTGACAGGGGCCGAGGTGGTGTTCATCGTGGTCGCTGATCCTGCTGCAGTGCAATCCATACTCGATCAGATCACACCTGTGCTGACGCCCGAAATGCTGGTGATACAGTCCAGCACCATTTCATCACACTGGTCGTTGCGCTTTGCTGCACAAGTGCAAGCAACAGGCGCGGCATACCTGGAAGCACCCTTCACCGGCAGCAAGCTTGCCGCCAGCAAACGCCAGACGGTCTACTACTTGGGCGGTGATGATGCCTTGATCGTACGAGCTCGTCCGCTCTTGGAACCCATCTCCAGCGCCATCTTGCACATCGGTCCATTAGGCAGTGCTTCAACCTTGAAGCTGGCGATGAATATGAATGTCGCGGGTGTCGCGCAGAGCTTGTGCGAGAGTCTTGCCTTCTGCCGAGCAGCAGGTATCTCGGACGAAGTGTATTTCGCGGCTTTGGCACGCAATGGTTCACGCTCAGGTCTATCCGATTTGAAAGAACCTAAGCTGCGCGAGCACGACTACAGCGCGCAGTTCTCCCTCAAGCACATGGACAAAGACCTGCGTCTCGCACTGGAGACCGCCGCCGAATTGAACATCTCACTGGAACAGATAGGTCACCTCAAAGCCATCTACCAACGCGGCATGGCAGCAGGATGGTCGGAAGAAGATTTCATCGGCTTGATCCGTTTAGTCGATAAGTAAGTCACTCTGCGGCATTAGACGGGGATGTCAGTCTTGTTTAGTTTGGTGATGCTCACCGTGGCAGTTTTCTTGGTTCTGATTTTCTCCGCGCGTGCACGCAACTGTCCGCATGCCCCCTCGATTTCTTGACCTGCTGAATCGCGCAACTTGGCGAGGATGCCGTGTTGCTTGAGATAGTCCACCATCTGCTGAGCACGCTCGGCAGATGGGCGGCGATAAGCGAGTCCATCGACATCATTGAAGGGAATGAAATTCATCAGCGCGTATTTACCCGAAAGCAGTTGCACGATGCGATCCAACTCTGCATCGCTGTCGTTGATGCCATCCAGCAACGTCCATTGGTATTGCACTGGATAGCTGGTGGCGCGTGCATACACTTCAGCGCGCTCGACTAACGCCTCAATGGAGATCAGCGGTGCATTGGGTAACAACTGGGTACGCAATGCCGCATCAGTGGTGTGCAAGGAAAGGGCGAGTGCAGGTTTGACATGTTCTTGCGACAAGCGCTCGAATACACGTTCATCGCCAACAGTGGAAAAGACCAAGCTCTTGTGCCCGATATTTCCTTGTGTGCCCAGTAACTGTATGGCTTCCAGTACATTGTCGAGATTGTGGGCGGGCTCGCCCATGCCCATGAATACGACCTTGCTGACTTCGCGACGCTGACGTGCCAACACCACTTGCGCGACGATCTCCGCGCTGCCGAGTTGTCGTTGTAAACCATCGCGACCACTCATGCAGAACACACAACCCACCGCACAACCCACTTGCGTAGAAACGCATAAGCCGCCGCGTGGCAGTAGCACGCTCTCGACCATCTGCCCATCAACGAGCTCGACCAACAAGCGCGCGACACCCACGCCAGCCGGGTGCTCACTGCGCAACTTTGCTAAGCCCTTCAACTCAGCCTCGATATCGGGTAAAGCATTGCGCATCGCCAAGGGAAAGAAGTCTACCGCCGCGCTGCCCTTGCGATCATACGAGCCGATCTGGCTCCAGCCGCGCAGCAGCCTATCCTCGTGGCAAGGCTTGGCACCGAGGTCGTATAAGCGTTGACGGAGTTGTGAGATGCGCATCGGGGAAGTCGGCGAGATTGAGCTGGGTGCGGATTTTAAACAGGCGCGGTACTTAATGCTATTGAACATTCTAGAAGTAGGTCATGTATTTTTCCCCAATAGAGTCGGCTTGCTGCGATAATCCTAGGCAATTATTAGCGTTCGAGAAGGCTTACACTTACAGCCATGACTAATACTTCACACCCTGTTCCGATCCACAAACTGGCCTTGCGTGTGCACGAGCTTGGACAACTTTTTAATTCACTGGACCCCACGCCATTCCTGAATAAAGACCTTGATCCGGGTGCTGAAACCTTTATTGAGGACTGGGCTTTCGACTATTCGCCCAAGGGCCGTTTTCACATCACCATTCATATTGAGATCTGGCCGGAAGACGGCGATCCGAGCATGATGCTGAGTGCTGCAATCCACAATCATTTTGCTTACAAGGCAGAACGCACTCGCAGCAAACTGCGCAACTTGTTGCGACAAGGACGTGCCAGCATGGCGGTCGGCATTGTGTTCGTTACCGTGTGTTTGATCGCCGCCGACGCCATCGGAAGTATGGGCACCCACTCCGGTTACAACATCGCTCGCGAAAGCCTCAATAT
>JBBQKX010000084.1:0-8061 GCA_038327315.1 Burkholderiales bacterium
CCGTGGTCAGCCATAACCAGAAGCGGAAAAAATGACTAGGAATAGGGTGTAGATCCAGTGAACGATGCGCCTGGTGGCGATGCAAAAAGATGGTGATCGATGCGATGGTGATATGGGTCAGTGCCAAGGTGACGAGTACTACTCCCCACCATGGAAGATCAAATAAACCGATAGACATGCATTCTCTCCCTTAAACTGCTTGATTATTATTTGTACTGAATGGGTGCAGCTTTTCTAGCTACACACGCTCCATAACGGCGGCGAAGAAGCCATCGGTATTGTGCAGATGTGGGCGCAACTCCAGATAGTCACCCATTTCCAGTTCTACTTTTTGTTGTTTCAGAACCTCACCGGCAGGGCGTAAGACGAAATCGCTGTGTGCTGCTAAGAATGCTTGCACGATGTCCTGATTCTCTTCCGGCAGAATGCTGCAGGTCGCATAGACCAGACGCCCGCCTTTTTTTAATAAGCGACTGGCCGAGGCCAAGATGGCGGCTTGTTTCAGTTTCAACTCTTCTAGACTTTGCGGTGACTGACGGAACTTGAGATCGGGATTGCGACGCAACGTACCCAGTCCGCTGCAAGGTGCATCTACTAGTACGCGATCTATCTTGCCCGCCAAGCGCTTCACTTTGAGATCGTTCTCATGCGAGATCAGCATGGGCTGGATGTTGCTAGCACCCGAGCGCTTCAAGCGTGGCTTGAGGTTGGCTAAGCGTTTTTCAGAGACATCCATCGCATATAAACGGCCTTGCGAATTCATCGCAGCCGACAACATCAGTGTCTTACCACCCGCGCCAGCGCAAAAGTCCACCACCATATCGGTGCGCTTTGCAGCGACTAGCAGACCCAACAACTGACTGCCTTCATCTTGGACCTCAACCTTACCTTCTGTGAACAGCGCGTCGCGGTTCAGGGCAATCTTCTCCTTCAAGCGTATGCCAACAGGAGAGTAGGGTGTGAGTGTGGCAGCGATGTTCTGTCCTAATAGGTTTTCCATTACCTCGTCGCGCTTGGCTAGCAAGGTATTGACGCGGATATCCAGCGGTGCGGTCTGCTGCATAGACTGTCCCAGTGTAAGGATGTCTTCGTCGCTATAACTGCTGCGCATTTTCTCCACCAGCCACTCGGGAAACTCAGCTTGCACATAAAGCGGTAAGGTCTCCAGTTGTACGCCCTTGACGGTGGCTAACCATTCTTTTTCCTCACGTTTAAGGACCGGCTCGATCTCACGCAAGTTATAGCCGCCAAAGCGCACCAGATAGGCCAGTGCCATACGGCGTGGCGTGGCTTTCTCGCCACAAGCATGTTCCAGCAATAATCGATGACGCAGTGTGCCGAACACCGTCTCTGCGACAAAGGCGCGTTCGTTGGAGCCGATGCGCTGCTGTTGGAAGAAGTAACGCAGCGTGGTGTCTGCTGGGTGCTCCAGCGGCAGGATGCTGCGCAAGGCTAGGATGGCGAGGTCTAAACGGTATTCGGTAATAAGCATGATGATGAGGTAAGTGATACAGACCAGCAGTTTAACATGCGGGCCTCAGGATGCAGGGGACGGTATGCGGGATTTAGGAAAAGTAGCGATTGTTCGTACAAAATCTAGCCTTGTGGCTTAGTCGTCAGATACGCGTATCGCAGAGATCACCATCTCAGCAGCGACGCTGCCGTCGCCATTAGTTTGGCTAATCTTGACGGGTAACAAGCGATACTCCACCGCCAGCCATATGTTTAGACCCTCCTCGTTAGGGCCGTGAACCTTGCGAAAAGGGATGGCGCGTAATTTGCCCATGCGTGTCGTAATGAGCTCTTCTTCGCCTACGCTAATCTCGTAATGTTCCAGCTTTCTACCGTTGCTGATGTACATGCTAAGCGGGTTGCCGCTCCATGGCACCTGAGAGAGTTGGTACACGAAGCTGATAATGTCTTGACTGTACTCGGGCAAGGCTATGCTGCTGCCAGTCGAGAAATTTAGTGCCTTTGCCTGCCAGTCGAAGTTGGCGGTATGGGTTTCGGTATTGCCGGAGTTGTTTTTGCTCTCGCGGAACTCGTTCGGTTGCAAGCCGTGTGAGTCGACCGTGCCACTGCTGGTCTGGTTCAGGTCGAACTTCTTCAATAGGCTGACGATGCCGGTGGTATTGACGCCCACCTTGAGGGTGTAGTGATGATCTGGGCTGATGTCGAATCGTTGTCTGGCTTCGCCTACTTTAAAGTCAGTACCTTGCATAACGGAAAAAGTGAGATCCGCATGTTTGGGCAGCGGGTGCGTCGGCACTGGGTCGGCGATTTTTTCCGGCTCTGCGATTGCGGGTACGGGTGCGACCTCTGACGCGACCTCGGCGACAGGCTCGTCTACGACTGGCTCAGCCGGAGCAGGTGTGACTTGTGGGGTGGGCATTACAGGTTTGGGTTTGGCGGGAGTCGGTGCTTTGTGTGGCTGCTTAGGCTGAGGTGGTTTAGCAATGACTGTAGGCAAAGCTTCCAGTTTCGCCATCAGTGGAGGTAAGGGTGGGTCGGTAGGTGCGAGCTCGATCACAGGCGTGAATAATAAGGCCATGTGTATGACAAGCGACAAGGCGATTGCCAGCACGATCCTGCCGGTGGGTGAGTTCGGGAGTGCGATCACGGCAGAATTTCTAGCTTGCGCAGTTCCTGAGTCAACTTGCCGCCATCAGGGTCAGTGATGATGAGTTTGCAGGGCAGGTTGTATCGTGATTTGGCCAGCCAAAGTTGTGTGCGGGTCTCGCCCGCTTTGGCGCCGCTATCCAGATACCAGGTGTCGAGGGTGAGTGCGTTGGCAAAATATTTCTCGCCAGTTGCGATGAGGTAACGGTAGTCGTCCAATTTTCGACCATTGGTCATGGCAAAGCTGATGTTCTTGAGGGTATTTAGGTTCACGAACATGAACTGGTACATCGCACTCAATCTGTCCTGTGTGCCATTGGGCATCGAGATTAAAGTTTGTACGCCATCATGATTGAGGGTGAGTTGTGTTTTGCTCCAGTCGAATTTGGCGTTGTTGTCCTTCTTGGATTCGCCTTCCATGCGGTAACTGAATAGCAGTGGTTTCAGCCCGGCTGGGGTAATCATGCCGCTGCTGTTGATGTGGATCTTACCGGAGTGGAAGAAGGATATTATTCCCGTCGTCTTTGCCACACTATTCAGTGTGTAACGATTCTGATTGCGGGTATAGGTCTCGTCTATCACACCTATCTGTATCCCCGCTTTGCTCACCACATAATGTGCACGTATGGTGTTAGGCAAAGCTACAGATTCTGCAGCATAAGCGCCATGTAGTTGCAGCGTCATAAGCAGTATGAACAGCAGGCGCAGCATCATTCTAGACCTGGGGAGATCAAGGAGTAGCCAGCTTGCTTGGGGAAGCGAAAGTGGACACGGCCATTCTGATCGAGTTCGATTTGGTTCTGGCATAACCAACGTACAGCTTGCTGGTAAATGCGATGTTCTTGGTAGAGCAAGCGATCTGCAAGGGTGAGTTCGTTATCGTCCTGCAATACCGGTATCGCGGCCTGAATGATGATAGGACCGTGATCCAAATCTGGGGTAACGAAATGCACCGTGCAACCATGTATCTTCACGCCATCTTGTAGGGCTCGTTCATGGGTGTGGGTACCTGGGTAGGCAGGTAATAAAGAGGGGTGGATATTGATGAGCTTGCCGCGATAGCGATTTACGAACCCTGCGGTCAGGATACGCATGAATCCGGCTAGTACTACGACATCGGCTTGGTAGACATCTATGGTGCGCGATAAAGCAGCGTCGAAAGTCTCACGGTCGGCAAAGTCCTTGTGTGCGACCACTGCTGTTGGAATACCGTGGTTCTGTGCGATGTGCAATCCCTCTGCATCGGCGCGATTGCTGATGACGGCCGCGACGCTGCAAGGCAACTTTGCCTTCAGTAGGGCTTCCATATTGCTACCGCGTCCCGAGATGAGTATGACGATCTTTTTCATGAAGAATGGCCTGATGCAATAAGTCACATAAGAATAGACGAGATCTTAGGGAACAGTATAGGCATTAGTTCACTTGAGTCTGGTGTTCACTACCGACACGTGCACGTATCACACCGATTGCCTTTGCATTCTCGCCGGCTGAATTCAGTTGTGTGATGGCAGCTTGTGCATTTTCTTTCGCGACAATCACGACCATGCCGATACCGCAATTGAAGGTGCGATACATCTCTTGCTCGGCAACATTGCCTTGCTCACGCAACCAGTTAAACAGCTTAGGCATCTGCCATGATTTGCTGTCCACCGCTGCGACAACGTTCTCAGGCAGGACGCGAGGTACGTTCTCGGTGATGCCACCGCCGGTGATATGTGCCATGCCTTTGATGGTCATGCTCTGCATCAACGCCAGCAATGGCTTCACATAGATGCGGGTAGGGGCCATGATGACCTCAGCCAGCGTGCGTTCACCGTCGAACTTGGCGTTCAAGTCAGGATGGGAGCGTTCGATGATTTTACGCACCAGTGAGTAGCCGTTGGAGTGCGCACCGTTGGAGGCGAGACCGATTACCACGTCACCTGCGACGATATGCTCACCAGTGATGATGTTGGCTTTTTCGACCACGCCGACAGCGAAACCTGCGAGGTCATATTCGCCGACCGGATACATACCGGGCATCTCTGCAGTCTCACCGCCTATTAATGCGCAGCCAGCTTGTTCACAACCCGCAGCAATACCTTTGATGACTTCGGTGGCGGCTGGCACATCCAGCTTGCCGCAAGCAAAATAGTCGAGGAAAAATAGCGGTTCCGCACCTTGAACTAGGATGTCGTTGACGCTCATGCCGACCAAATCTATGCCCACGGTGTCATGGCGATTCAGCTCAAAAGCGAGTTTCAACTTGGTGCCGACACCGTCTGTGCCGGACACTAGGACGGGTTCTTTATACTTCTTGGAGATTTCCACTAGACCACCAAAACCCCCTATGCCGCTCAATACTTCAGGGCGCATAGTGCGCTTAGCATAGGGCTTGATATTCTCGACCAATTGGTCGCCGGCATCGATATCGACACCTGCGTCGCGGTAGGAAAGGCTAGTGTTGGTGGTATTCAAGTTGAGTTCTCGCTTTCTAAAAGGTAAAGTGCGGCACAATTTTTCAACCGCGAATTTTACCCGAAATGACCTCACCACGCTTCGCTGCAATGCAATGGTTGTTGTTTATCGCTGTGTTGGGTGGGATTCTCTACCTGCTTAGCCCGATTCTGACGCCATTCGTAGCTGCTGCCATCCTTGCATATATCTGCAATCCCTTAGTCACCCGTCTCACTGCGCTCAAAGTGCCGCGCACCTTGTCTGTGGTGATTGTCATGATCGGATTGATGGTGTTGAGCGTATTGATGCTATTGATCCTGGTTCCCCTGCTACAAGAGGAGTTGGCTAGATTAGTTACACGTTTACCTCTCTTGATAGAGACGATACGTGCTCAAGTTTTGCCTAAGTTGCAGGAATTGTTTGGTGTCTCATTGCAGTTTGATATTGTCGCCCTGAAGAGTTTTGTCGTTACCCATTTGCAGAGCGCGGGCAGTGTGGCAGGCAAGATACTACCTTGGCTGTCCGACAGTAGCGGCGCCATCTTGAATGTATTCGCCAACCTGATATTGATTCCTGTTGCAATGTTCTATCTGTTGCGCGACTGGTCTGATCTGACGCGTCGTGTAGATGAATTGATTCCGCGCCCTCGCTATCAAAAGGTGAGTGCCATCATGGTTGAGGTCGATACCGTGCTGGCTGAATTTCTGCGCGGACAGATTTCTGTGATGTTGGTGATGAGTGTTTTCTATAGCGTCACCTTATGGATGACGGGTTTGGAGTTCGCACTGCCCATCGGCATCGTTGCCGGGATGCTGGTGTTCGTGCCCTATCTGGGGATGGTAATCGGACTATTGTTGGCGACGCTGGCGGCGGTGATGCAGTTCACTACCTTTGGTGAAGTGCTGTGGGTATGGGCAGCTTTCGCCGCCGGACAATTGCTGGAGGGTATGGTGGTGACGCCGCGCCTAGTTGGGGAGCGCGTAGGTCTGCATCCACTGGCGGTAATCTTTGCTCTGATGGCTTTCGGCCAAGTGATGGGTTTCTTTGGCATCTTGCTGGCACTGCCTTTATCGGCAATCTTATTGGTTGCCTTACGTCATTTTAAAGCCTGGTATCTGGGCAGTAGTATGTATCGCGAACTATGAGTCAGCTATTACTCGATATCACACCGGATTGGTGGCCGACCTTAGACAATTTCGTGGTGGGAGATAACCAAGAGCTCATGGCTGGTTTGCGCCATGCCCTGCAAGTCAAAGAGGGCGAACGTATGTTCTATGTATGGGGCGGACATGGTTGCGGCAAGAGCCATCTGCTTCAAGGCATCGTAGGTGCCGCTCAAAACGTTGAGCAGCGTGCAATTTATGCGAAACGCAGTGTGCCCGATCTGTGCAGCGTGGTTGCCGTGGATGATGTGGAGAAACTTTCCGAATCAGCTCAGATTGATCTATTCAATCTATACAATCAAGTGCGCGATAGTGGCGGCATGTTGCTAGTCAGCGGCAAGGAAGCACCGCAGAATTTGAACGTGCGCAAAGATCTGCGGACGCGTCTGGGTTGGGGTTTGGTCTATCAATTGCACAGTCTGAGCGATGCCGAAAAGGCGTTGGCATTGCAAGAGCATGCCAAGAGTAAAGGCTATAAACTTCCCAACGAAGTCGTGCAATATCTGCTGCGTCATGGCCGGCGTGATTTGCCCAGCTTGATGTCGGTGCTGGATGAGTTGGATGCCTATTCGCTGAGCCTGCACCGCCCGCCCTCAGTGCCCTTATTGAAACAAATCATGCAAACAGAATTGGAGTTGAAGTGAAGCTAGCTTTATTTGATTTGGATAACACGCTATTGAACGGCGACAGCGATTTTGAATGGTCGCAATTTTTGATTCGCATCGGTGTGCTGGATGGGGAATTGTTCGAAGCACAGAATCTCAAGTTCTACGAGCAATACAAGGCAGGTTCCTTGGATATACACGCGTTTCTGGATTTTCAATTGAAGCCATTGTCGCGCCATCCACGTGCCACTTTGGATGAGTGGCATCAGCGTTTCATGCGCGAGAACATCATGCCTATGGTCACGCAAGCCTCGCGGGATCTGGTCGCCAAGCATCAGTCGGCGGGTGATATATGCGTCATCATCACTGCGACCAATAGCTTCGTTACCGCGCCTATCGCTCGCGAGATCGGTATAGAACATCTAATCGCCACCGAACCTGAACAGAAAAATGGGGAGTTCACTGGGCGAGTACATGGAGTACCTAGTTTTCGCGAAGGTAAGATCACACGACTTAATCAATGGCTTTCAGATCGTGGATGGACGATGGATAGTTTCATTGACACTACTTTTTATAGCGATTCACTCAACGATCTACCGTTGCTTGAGATTGTCGAACATCCAGTTGCGGCCAATCCAGATGACACCTTGCGTGCCCACGCACAAAAGCATGATTGGCCCATCATCAATCTGCGAGGTACATAAATTAAAAACCCGGTTTTAACCGGGCTTTTAATTTGCTATTGAACTAGGGCTGTGTGTTAGAAGCGTAACACACCTGCGACACCTATGGTTGAGGCAGACATTGGATTGGCTACGTTTTCGAACTTACCGAAGTTCTCATACTGTGCACGCAAAGCGAATTGTCGGTTTAGATCGAATTGAGCACCAAAAGAAACATACAAAGAGTTCTGGTTCGTAGTGATAGGAGCAAAGCCTACATTGTTGGTGACTTCTGCATGATTTATCGCTAAACCTAATTTCCCGAACAACGAGAACTGGGGTGCCAACGGTATCTGGCCTACGCCTGCGATAGTGAATGAGGATGCTTTCAGGGTATTGGTGCGACCTGTGTTGAAAGAAACGACCGAGTCACCAAACCTGCTTACTTATAGTTACAAATTGGCACTTGATTATTTTTTATCAAACTTTAACGAGCAAGATTAATAATAATTCATCATGTTTGGGGTTTAAGAAATGAATTCGGCAAAACGGGCAGTGTGTTTCACGGTAGTTTTT
>JBBQKX010000085.1:0-7846 GCA_038327315.1 Burkholderiales bacterium
TAAACGTGCAGGTAATCGTGTTTGTTGGACATCCATCGTTGCAGATGTGCGCGTGCTGCTTCGGGGTGGTCGCGCAATAGTTCATCTGCCGCTTTGCGCGCCTGCTCCAACAAGTCTTCATCATTGGTGAGGTCGGCGAAGCGCAGCATCGCCACACCACTTTGGCGCGCACCTAGCAACTCGCCGGGGCCGCGCAATTGTAAGTCTTGTTGCGCAATGACGAAGCCATCGGTGTTCTCAAAGATCACTTTAAGTCGTGCACGGGCAAGCTCTGAGAGCGGCTGCTGGAACATCAAGATGCAGGTGCTTTGTGCCGTACCACGACCGACGCGACCTCTGAGTTGATGGAGTTGCGCTAGCCCCATCCGTTCGGCATGTTCGATGATCATCAGACTGGCATTGGGTACGTCCACGCCGACTTCGATGACCGTGGTCGCAACCAAGAGTTGGAGGTCGCCTGCTTTGAAGGCCGCCATGGTCGCGGCTTTCTCGGCATTGTCTAAGCGACCGTGTACCAGTCCCACCTTGAGTTCGGGGAAAGTCTCGCTTAATAGTTGATGGGTCTCCAGTGCATTCTGTAGCTCCAGTGTCTCCGACTCTTCGATAAGTGGACAGACCCAATACACTTGCGCGCCGTGTGTGCAGGCAGTGCGCACACGCTCACATACTTCGTCGCGGCGGCTATCGCTGACTAGCTTGGTGACGATGGGTGTGCGGCCCGGCGGCAACTCGTCTATCACCGAGACATCCAGATCAGCGTAATAACTCATCGCCAAGGTGCGCGGGATGGGCGTCGCGCTCATCATCAATTGATGAGGTTCGATGCTGGGTAGGTCGGGTTTCAACCCGACATCATCGCCTTGTTGGGTTGAAATTTGACCTACAGTGGCCTTGCCTTTGTTGCGTAGTGCCAGCCTTTGTTGCACGCCGAACTTATGTTGCTCGTCGACAATCACCAGTCCCAGCTTTTTGAATTCCACACTGGCTTGAAACAACGCATGGGTGCCGACGGCGATTTGAGTCGTGCCTTCCGCGATGTGTTTGATGGCGGCAGTCTTGTCCTTTTTCTTCAAACTGCCCGACAACCATACCGGTGCTAGTCCCAGTGGCAACAGCCATTCCTGTAGCTTGAGGTAGTGTTGTTCGGCAAGTATTTCGGTGGGTGCCATGAAGGCAACTTGATAACCATTCTCTATTGCTTGTAGCGCGGCGAGTGCCGCGACCACAGTCTTGCCACTACCGACATCACCGAGCAGCAAGCGCTGCATAGGATGTGACTTGCCGATATCAGCAGCGATTTCTTTAAGTACTTTCTGTTGAGCCTTGGTGAGGCTATAGGGCAAGGCTTGCAGCAGTTGTTGCGTGAGCGATTTTTTCGCACTGAGCTTGGGCGCTTTACGTTTGCCGCGCTCGCGGTGATGCACCCGCATGGAGAGTTGTTGCGCCAACAGTTCATCGAACTTGATGCGTTGCCAGGCTGCGTGGTTATGTGCTTCTAATGCAGCCGCAGAGACATCCGGTGTGGGGTTGTGTAATAAGCGCAGACTCGGGTCAAAGTCTGCCAGCTGCAATTCTTGTAGCAGCGATTCGGGCAGCGTGTCTTTGAGTGGCAAGACTTCGAGTGCGTTAGTGATGAGCTTGCGCAACACCGTTTGACCCAAGCCTGCGGTGGTCGGATAGATCGGCGTGAGGCTTTGTTGTAAGGGTGTGTTCTCGCCGCCCACTCTACACTTGGGATGCACCATCTCCATACCGTAATAGCCCATGCGCGCTTCGCCCATGGCACGTATCGCGTTGCCGACCGCGAGTTGTTTCTGTTGGCTAGGATAGAAGTTCAGAAAGCGTAAATACAGTTCGCCAGTCTCATCCTGCAAACGGCAAACCAAAGTACGGCGAGGTCTGAACGCCACTTCGTTGTGTGTGATTACACCTTGGACTTGAACGGTCTCGCCTGCTTGCAAAGTGGCGATGGGTGCAATCTGCGTTTCATCCTCGTAGCGCAGGGGCAGATGCAGCAACAAATCACTACGGTGATGGATGCCGAGCTTGGCGAGTTTTGCCAATGTTGCGGGAGAGATTTTTGCGGGTGTACTCAAGTCGTGCGCCATGTATGGGATGCACCTGATCAACATCAGGTTCAGGCGGCATTCTAGTGCAGTTGGACTAGAATGCCGATGACCAATTAGGCGCCGCTATCACGGGAATCACCATGCCATCTTTAGGCACTATCTAGTTGCGCGCATAGGCTGATATTAGAACTGCAGGACCATCACCCCGTCGGCTTCAACTAGGGCGTCGCGTGGGAGAGAGGCTACACCGACTGCTGCGCGCGCAGGATAGGGTTGATGGAAATAGGTCGCCATGATCTCGTTGACCTTGGCGAAGTTGCCTAAGTCAGTGAGGAAAATGTTCAGCTTGACCACATCGTCCATGCTGCCACCCGACGCAGTTGCTACGGCGCGAAGGTTCTGGAACACGCGATGGATTTGCGCTTCTATACCTTCCACCATCTGCATATTGCTAGGGTCCAGTCCAATTTGGCCCGACAGGTAAACGGTATTCTCGACGCGCACGGCTTGCGAGTAGGTGCCGATCGCGGCCGGTGCGTCAGGGGTTTGAATGATTAATTTGTTTGCCATGAGAGTCTCCTTGTAAATTTGAGGCATGTCGTAAGTCGAAGAGCTTGCGAGTTTTTGACCTAACTAACGACTTACGTCTTACGACTGTTTTTATGTAATCACTGTTGGTGCGTCCCGTCCCGTTCTTGCTTTGAGTTCAGTTACCTGCAAAGCGATGTCTATGAGTTCGCCGAGCGCGGTCTGTGCATCTAACTTGTGCTTGCTAACATCGGGTTCGTAGGCTTCTAGGTAGATGCGCAGGGTCGCACCCTCGGTGCCAGTGCCAGACAAACGGAACACAATGCGTGAGCCGTCGCTAAAGATGATACGTATGCCTTGACCTGTGCTGATGCTGGCATCGATTGGGTCTGTGTAACTAAAATCATCGCACATCGCTACGGTGTAGCTGCCGAACTTTTTACCCGGCAAGGTAGTGAAACCCTCTTTGAGCAATTTCATCACGCCATTTGCCGCTTCGGTCGGGATGCCTTCATAGTCGTGGCGTGAGTACACGTTGCGACCATATTTTGCCCAATGTTCCAGCGCGATGTTCTCTACAGATTGTTTGCGTGCCGCGAGGATGTTGAGCCAGAACAATACCGCCCATAAGCCATCCTTCTCACGTACGTGGTCGGAGCCGGTACCGAAACTCTCTTCACCGCACAGTGTGACTTTGCCTGCATCCATCAGATTGCCGAAGAACTTCCAGCCTGTCGGTGTCTCGTAGCAGGGGATGCCCAAGGCTTTTGCCACACGATCAGCCGCCGCGCTGGTAGGCATGGAACGCGCGATACCGGCCAGGCCTGCTTTATAACCGGGGACCAGATGCGCGTTGGCGGCGATGATGGCCAAGCTGTCGGAAGGGTTTACGAAGAAATGCTTGCCCAAGATCATGTTGCGGTCACCGTCGCCATCCGACGCTGCGCCGAAATCGGGCGCGTTGTTGCCATAGACGATGTCGACTAACTCATGCGCATAGGTGAGGTTAGGATCAGGGTGTCCATTGCCGAAATCTGGCAGCGGTACGGCATTCATCACGCTGGCCGCAGGTGCGCCTAAACGGTTGATGAAGATCTCGCGAGCATAAGGGCCGGTGACGGCATGCATGGCGTCAAACTGGATGCGGAAGCCGCCCGCCAATAAGCTGCGTATCGCGGCGAAGTCGAACAGTGATTCCATCAACTCAGCGTAGTCAGAGACGGGATCTATGATGCTTACCACCATGTCGCCAACCTTTTGGTCGCCCAACTTATCGAGCGCCACATCGGGTGCGTCGACCAAGCGGTATTGCGAGATAGACTTGCTTATTGCAAAGATCGCATCTGTGACGGTCTCAGTCGCAGGGCCGCCGTTGTTGCCGTTGTATTTGATGCCGAAGTCGCCATCTGGACCGCCAGGGTTGTGGCTGGCAGACAGAATGATGCCGCCGTAAGTTTGGAATTTGCGGATCACGCAAGAGGCTGCGGGTGTGGACAGGATGCCGTCTTTGCCAACCAACACGCGACCAAAACCGTTGGCTGCCGCCATTTTTAAGATGGTCTGTATCGCCTCTCGGTTGTAGTAACGACCGTCGCCACCCAGCACCAACGTCGCGCCCTTGGGTGCGGAGATGCTATCGAAGATGGCTTGTACGAAGTTCTCTAGGTAGTGCTGTTTCTGGAAGGTGGTGACACGTTTGCGTAGTCCTGAGGTGCCGGGCTTTTGATCGTTGAAGGGAGTGGTAGCGACGTTTTTGATTTGCATGATCTCTTTCCCAATGAGTATTCGGATTGTTTTGACAGCAGTCTGTCATTTTACACGGCTGTAGCGATAAAGCTCGTAGCGCGTAAAGGTGGCACTCGTGCATAACTTGATAGCTAAAGCGTTAGGCGCGGTATCGCTTAGAATGCGCGCTCTAAAACACACGAATATGAGTGATGGCTATCAAAGCAACCGTACACAAAGCGAATCTGCAGATTGCAGACATGGATCGCTACTACTATGCAGATCATGCGCTGACTTTGGCACGACATCCTTCAGAGACAGATGAGCGCATGATGGTGAGGCTGTTGGCCTTTGCGCTATATGCTGAGGAGTATCTGACCTTCGCGCAGGCCATGACCAATGACGATGAGCCCGACCTGTGGTGCAAAGACCTGACGGGTGCGATCAAGACATGGATCAATGTCGGGCAGCCCGACGAGCGCATCTTGCGCAAAGCTAGCGGTCGCGCCGATCAAGTGATACTCATCACCTACGGGCGTTCAGCCGACATCTGGTGGAACGAAAATCGCAGCAAGTTGCAGCGTCTAGAGAATCTCACCGTCATCAAGCTGCTCCCCGAGACTACCCAGGAACTCGCGGCATGGGCTGAGCGCAACATGACTGTGCAATGTGCCATACAAGAGAATCACATCATGCTGACCAGCGATACCGGCATGATAGAAGTACATCCGGTGGTATTGCAGGGCAAGTTCCGTGAATTCGACTGAGTGTCCTTGCTGCGGTACTGACTATGCGAAATGCTGTGAACCCTATCACTTAGGTAAGGCGGCACCCGATGCACAGGCGTTGATGCGTTCGCGCTACAGCGCCTATGTGTTGCAGTTAGAGGAATATCTGCTCGCCACTTGGCATGTAAGTACGCGACCCGAGTCTCTAGGTCTAGCTGAAGACAACAATAAATGGTTGGGTCTACAGATTAAATCTCATGCGCGGCAAGATGAAACTCATGCCACAGTGGCGTTCGTCGCCAGATATAAAATCGCAGGGCGCGCATATCGCTTACATGAGCTGAGTAGATTTGTATTGGAAGCTGGACGATGGTATTACGTGGACGGAGACCTTTTAGAAACTTGATCATGAAGCAGACCACTCAAAAGCTAGCTGTGATGTTCGCCGATATTTCCGGCAGTACAGCCTTGTATGAGAATCTTGGTGATGCTGTTGCGCGTCGTTTGATTGCACATTGCCTACGCGATATTTGCGCCGAAATAACGAAGTGTCACGGTACGATAATCAAGACATTAGGCGACGAAGTTCTGTGTGTATTTCAGGATACTGAGCAGGCATTTCATGCCGCACGTGCCATTCAACATACTGTGTCACATGGTGTGTATGAAGGTGCTCATAAGATGGCAGTGCGTATCGGTTTTCATTATGGCGATGTGATACACGAAGCGGGCGATGTGTTCGGCGACACTGTCAATGTTGCAGCACGGGTTGTCTCCATCACTCGTGCAGGTCAGATTATGACTAGTCAGGCTGCGGTGGACAATTTGCCGTTTGACTCGCGTTCCGGAATACGCCAAGTGTTGCGTGCTGAGTTCAAAGGCAAGCAAGAGCGACTGGATATTTTTTTGGTGACGTGGAACCAAGATGATGGGACGAGTACGCGCATTGGCATTCCCGCATACCGCGATGCACCACGCATCAAGGATGAGTTGGTATTGAACTATTGCGACCAGACGGCAACCGTGAACAAGGCTCACCGTATCGTGGTGCTTGGACGGGACGTGACTTGCCAGATTGTCGTGTCGGGAGGTTTTGCTTCACGTCGACACGTGTGTATTGAATTACGTTTTGATAAATTCGTTCTTATAGATCAGAGTAGCAACGGGACTTATGTGTATCCAAAAGACGGAGAGGTGTCTTACCTCTCAAGTGAAGAAATGGTCTTACAGGGATCAGGAACAATCAGTCTCGGCAAGCCTTATTCCGATTCCGACAATCCTAACGATAGCGTTGAATTGGTCGAGTACACAATCAGTAGATAAAGATATCTTTATGTGGTCGAGCTCTGCTCGCTCAAGAACTTGGCAAGTTATCGCCGTCCCCGCTGAGGAAAGATGCTTGCGCTACGATGCTTAGTTAAACGGTACAGTCGCGACTGCCTTGAGCATCCAACGGTCAGTAGCGTTGACATTGCCACGTCCTAGGCCGAAGTTCAAACCGTAATCCGCATTCTCTACATCGATCACGCCGTATAGTGTGTGACTGCGTTGGCCATATGGAACGAAACGGTTTACAGGGCCATACTCGCCATAATATTCGGCACCCGCGTGTACCTCACCGATTAGCTTGTGAGTCAGTTTCAATGAGGGCTCGAAATTCGGGATGTGGCTGACGTTGGAACTTAGTCCCATGTTTAAGATGGGGTTGAAGCTGGCCAGCCAACCATTGCTACGGTAGCCGATGATAGGGCGTATTTCTGCGACCCCTGCACTTTGCGACGAACGTACTGAGGCATGACCGATTTCACCGTTCACACCCCAGAAAAGCTCATCTTCGTGCTCATGTGGGGCGATGTATTTAAGTCGCACACGCAAACCGTTGATATTGGAATTGCCACGCGTATCGGTAGACATGGGTAGATATAGACCCGCTTCTAAAGTGGGAGTGAGGCCGTAATAGAACTCGGGTGTAGCTTGGGTGATATGGTCGGAGGGCATTTGGCCAGGATAGCCAGCGGTCTGTGTGCCAACCATGGAATGATTCATATGCAGCTCTAGACCGTAATCAGCTGGTTTGCTGATCTCGTCTGTATAGACCTCTATCTCGTCGGGCGCAGCGTACACGGAGGTAGGGCCGAATAAGAAGATGCAGAGGTAAAATGCAATCTTGAAGATGGGATGCATGGCGCTAATCCTTCAAGGATGGAGGGATACTCTAACGCAAATATTGTTTCTGGTCTGCCTTAATATAACCAGACCCCGACACGCTCGTAAAGGCTCAGTAAGATCTCGAACAAGATGAGCAGGATCACATACCACTCCAGTTTATGCAGTTGTTTGTTGTCCCATACGTCCGACAAGGTCTGAGCAGTGTCCGATATCAAGCTTAGTTTGCGGTCCAAGGCGGTCTGTCTTTCTGATAGTTCGAACTCATCCGCTAGGCTGGCATACAGACCGCCTAAGTGAGGGTGATCCCATAGCGTCTCGGGCTTATCGCCAATCTCTGCACGTCCCACCATGCGGTGTTCTATGAGCAGCATGTGACCAATCTTGGAAAGCAATTTCTTGCTGCCCACGCTGACCTTGCCATGTGTGGCCAGCTCTTGTGCCAGCGGTTCTATCTTGTCGAACTCATTCGCGACCTTATTCTCATATAGATTCAGTACCAGATGTTTGCTCAGCGCATCGGCGATGAGTTGCAATTTTTCCAGTGACAGATTGTCCAGTGAAATGGTGCCGCTTTGCACACCCTGATGGGGTAAGCCGCAATGCACTTCCAGCTCTTCTACCTCGGAC
>JBBQKX010000086.1:0-7702 GCA_038327315.1 Burkholderiales bacterium
CTGATGTCGCCATCAGGATCAGCAACCACGGTAGGCCTGCCTGAATCTGCTTGTTCGCGGATGCGTATATCCAAGGGCAGACTGCCCAAAAATTCCACATTGTAGTCAGCACACATCTTTGCGCCGCCACCTGCGCCGAAGATGTGCTCTTCGTGACCGCATTTTGAACAGATATGAGTGCTCATATTCTCCACGATACCGATGATTTTGATGCCGACCTTCTCGAACATCTTGAGGCCTTTGCGTGCATCCATCAGCGCGATGTCTTGCGGTGTCGTAACAATAATGGAACCCGTCACAGGTACTTTCTGCGCCAGAGTGAGTTGCACATCGCCAGTACCAGGCGGCAGATCCACCACCAGATAATCCAGATTATCCCAACGAGTCTGGCGCAACAATTGATCTAGCGCCTGTGTCGCCATCGGACCACGCCAAATCATAGGTGCATCATCACCCGCGATCATGTATCCGATAGACATCGATTGCAGCCCGTGATTACTCATAGGCTCCATAGATTTTCCGTCTTTAGAGACTGGCTGACCGCTGATACCCAGCATGGTCGGCTGAGACGGACCGTAGATATCCGCATCCAGAATACCGACGCGTGCGCCCTCGGCAGCGAGGGCCAAAGCCAAATTCACAGCCGTGGTCGATTTACCCACGCCACCCTTGCCTGAAGCAACTGCGATGATATTCTTGACACCTTCAACCAAAGCTACGCCACGTTGCACTGCATGCGGCACAACTTTGCTGGATACAGTCACATTCAGTTTGCCTGCAGCTGGGATAGCCTGCTTAAGGTGAGATTCAACCTGTACTCGAATCTCTTCCCACACGCTCTGCGCGGGGTAGCCCAACATGATGTCCAAGCTAATATCACTACCGTTGATCTTGATGTTCTTTACCGATTTACCGCTGACAAAATCTTTTTGTGTATTGGCATCGATCAGATTCTTTAATGCATTCTGCACATCGGCTTCGTTGAAACTCATGACTTACTCCAGTTAGATTTCAAAATAGTCGGCAATTCTAAACGAATTCGGCCCATCTAAAGTCCATCAAACATTAGGGAATTAATGGTCGGTGCTCTCGGGCTGATACCAATTCAACTTTTCACGCAGACTAACCACCCCTCCCACAATGATGAGTGTTGGCGCCTGAGGCTGCTCACGCAAGACAATTGCAGGAAGCGTCTTAAGTGTCCCTGCTAATACGCGCTGATTGATAGTCGTACCCTGTTGCACCAAAGCTGCTGGCGTATTTGAACTCATACCATGTGCTATCAGTTGCTTACACAGTGTCTCCACACCCAACAAGCCCATGTATACCACCACAGTTTGATGCGGTCTGGATAGCGCATCCCAATCCAAATCCATACTGCCATCTTTAAGGTGGCCAGTCACAAACACACAGGATTGCGCATGATCTCTATGCGTCAGGGGTATGCCCGAATAGGCAGCGACCCCAGAGGCCGCTGTGATGCCAGGCACAACCTCGAAGGGTATCGAATGTCCGGCTAATGTCTCGATCTCCTCGCCGCCCCGCCCAAAAATGAAAGGGTCTCCGCCTTTCAGCCTAACGACGCGCTTCCCTTCTTGTGCCAGTCGCACCAACAAGTCGTTGATCGCTTCCTGAGGCAAGGTGTGCTTATCGCGTTGCTTGCCGACAAATATCTTCTCTGCACGACTCATATTGACGATAGCTGGGGCAACAAGGTTGTCGTACACCAATACTTCGGCGGATTTAATCAGTCTTAAAGCACGTATCGTCAATAGATCAGGGTCACCTGGCCCTGCACCTACCAATGCCACCGAACCAATTAGATTCACTGCAGGCAATATGGCTCCCCTCAAGGCGTCTGGATTGCGTTGTTCCCAATAAGCACTCGCAACCACCATCGCCTGCTCAATATTATTAGCACGTCCCATGGCACGCAAGGCGATAGCCGCTGTCGCAACGACGGTCTGCTGAGCATATTCATCTGCAACCTCCCCACGCCATAACTGCAGCAATCTGGAGACATCCATCTTTTCATCTTTGACATGGCGTTGGGTGAACAGCGCAGGCCATGATTCCTCAAAAGTTTCGCCGCCCGACAACATATGTACAGTGCAAATGTTGTCAGGATTTCGCTCAGCATCACCTCCCTCACCTTTGAATACGGCAAGATTCTCATCCCCTAGGATAAGCGCTGCAGCCTGATGGCACACGTCATAACCTGGATGGAAGATGCCTATCATAGTAGTGGCGGCATCAGCAGGATTGAGCATGCGCACCACACTATGCATAGGTGAGCGCAGGCCCAGTGTACTTTTCAATTCCAGTAGGTTTTGTAAGCGCGGACTAAGTACCTCTAAAGAGAGATAAGCAAAATCCTGCGTATTCAATTGCTGTTTGGCTTGTGATAGTGATGTACAAGCCAAGATACCTAAACTTGCAAGCGCATCTTCGGCACACAGACGTCCTTCGACCTTAGAACCGTGCATCAATATTTTGATGCCCTGTTGTGACAGTAGCAGGGCCGACAGTACGAACCACGGCAATTGCCTACGCTTCCCAGCATATGCTGCCCAGTCCAGTGACACCGTTGGGAAGTTGTCAGGTAAATTAAGGGCGTTGCGTGACGCCTTCACAAAGCCCGCCAACTCTTCTGGTGTCTCTTCTTTGACACGCATCAACATAAGGAACGCGCCTAATTGCTCGGGCTCTAACTGCCCAGACAAAATCATAGCCATAGCCTGCTCAGCTTCGACCAAAGTCAGATCGCGGGAACCTCGTTGCCCTTTACCCAAGGCTTGTATGTAGATAGAAAAGGGATTTTTCATGACTGTCGGAGTAATAAAACGCCTCTATGTTAAGTCAATAATATCCTTAGTGCGCCGGAACTTCAGGCAATAAAAAAACCAGCCTAAGCTGGTTTTTTATTGCCTTACTTAGAACAGCTTATTTACCTGCAAACAGTTCTTTAACCATCCACAATGAAAAAGCAATAGCCATAGCCATAGTTCCAACAGCACAAATAGTAGCGATAAACGACATTTTTTTCTCCTCCCGAGAACGTTATGAATAACCACACCCATACAACTGGCATGCATCCTAGCACAATTATTTTTCAAATAAATAGTTTGCGCATAGAAAATTTTCCCATGGCACTAGAACCATAAGATCAGGAAGATACTAATTATTTTAAAAACAAGGGCTAGCGCGAACTGCCACGCCCTTATTCAGTAAGGCCTTTACTTCTTTGTAACTTGAATGATCATCCAAGCAGAGAATACGATAGCCAGTGTTGCAGTAAATAAAGAAGCGAAAGTAGCGATGAAAGCCATGTGGTTCTCCCTATTAGTTATATTTCGTTGTTGCCATTAAAATAGTCGACTAAATCTTTTCGTATTACCCGACTAAATCTTTTCGTATTATATAAGCGATTTTGTCAGGGATACACATAAGTTTATTAGGGCTAATGAATTTATTTCTCAGGCCTTACAATCCGCACCCGCGAACCAATCATCAATCAGGCACAGACGCATTTTGCTAAAAAAACTCTACATCAAAACCTATGGCTGCCAAATGAATGAGTACGACTCAGACAAAATGGCAGATGTCATGAACGCTTATGAGGGCATGGAACAGACCGACAATCCCGAAGAGGCTGACGTGATCTTGTTCAACACCTGCTCTATCCGTGAAAAAGCTGAAGACAAAGTCTTCTCAGATCTCGGACGCGTGCGCCCCTATAAATTAGCAAACCCCGACCTCATAATAGGTGTAGGCGGTTGCGTGGCCAGCCAAGAGGGTGCAACCATCGCACAGCGCGCACCTTATGTAGATGTCGTTTTCGGTCCACAGACCTTGCACCGTTTGCCGCAATTGATACAAGCTCGCAAAGATACTGGGCGCACTCAAATCGACATCAGCTTCCCAGAGATAGAGAAATTCGACCATCTTCCCGCCTCAACGACTACTGCAGGTAGTGCCTTCGTCTCTATCATGGAAGGATGTAGCAAATATTGTACTTTCTGCGTCGTACCCTACACGCGCGGTGAAGAAGTATCGCGCCCGCTGGCCGATGTATTAAAAGAGATCAACGACTTGGTGACCATAGGCGTCAAGGAAGTGACGCTGCTGGGACAAAATGTAAACGCCTACTTGGGACTGACGGACGACGGTGACACGGTAGATTTTGCCTATTTAATCCAGGCCGTGGCTGCTATCGACGGTATAGGCCGCATACGCTACAGCACCTCACATCCAAAAGAGATGAGTCAACGATTAATTGATTTATATGCCAACACACCCAAATTGGTCAGCCATCTACACCTGCCAGTTCAGTCAGGTTCCGATCGGATATTGGCTGCGATGAAACGCGGCCACACCGTTTTGGAATATAAATCTATCATCCGTCGCGTACGTGCCCTGCGCCCAGATATCTGCGTCACTTCGGATTTTATCGTCGGCTTCCCCGGCGAGACCGAACAAGATTTTGCAGCCACCATGAAGCTGATAGATGACATCGGCTTCGATAACAGCTTCAGCTTCCTATACAGCCCGCGCCCTGGCACGCCCGCTGCGGAGATGCGTGACGACACGCCACATGGGGTCAAAGCGGCGCGCTTAAGGGCACTGCAAGATCGCATCATGGAACAAGAAGCAGCTGTGGCCAAAGGTATGCTTGGTACAGTACAGCGTGCTCTAGTCGAAGGCATTTCTAAAAAGGACCCGAATGAAATGGCCGCGCGTACCGACAACAATCGGGTGGTGAACTTTGTTGGAACAACTGAACTTATTGGCCAGTTCATAGACATTCGGATTACCCAAGTCGTACGCCACACGCTACGTGGAGAGAAGGTTTGATATGACTAGCAAGTCCGAACACAAATTGTCTTTGTCTGTGCAATATGCGAGCGATGCAGAAGGACTGCCCACTCGTGCTCAGTTTCGCCGCTGGTTCCAAGCCGCGTTATTGAACGATGTCAAACTCACGCTGCGCATCGTAGAGGCCGAAGAGGGGCGTCAACTGAATAAGGATTATCGTAGTAAAGATTACGCGACCAATGTGCTGACCTTCGTATATGACGATGACCCAGTATCTGGTGACGTCGTAATCTGTGCGCCAGTGGTTAGCAAGGAAGCAGCCGAGCAAGGTAAGCCTCTCAGCGCACATTACGCCCATATGAGTGTGCATGCAGCCCTGCATCTACAAGGGTTTGATCATGAAATAGATGATGAGGCGGAAGAGATGGAGGCATTAGAAACTTCAATAATGCTAAAATTGCGCTTCGCAAATCCTTATCAGAGTTAAATCACCCCGCAATGGACTTACCCGAGAGTAACAAACCCAGCCTATTAGAACGCCTTTCCGCGCTACTCCTACGCGCACCTGAGGACCGCGAACAACTCGTACGATTACTGTACGGCGCATACGAAAAAAATCTATTGGATGCCGATGCGCTCTCTATGATGGAAGGCGTATTGCAAGTATCGGAACGTCAAGTCCGCGAGATTATGATTCCGCGCGCACAAATGGATGTGATTGACATCTCTGTCACACCAGAAGAATTCATCCCCTACGTAATCGAGAAAGCGCATTCCCGTTTCCCTGTCACCGATGGCGACAAAGACAACATCATCGGCATCCTGCTAGCCAAAGACCTGCTGCGTTATTACGCAGGGGAGAAGTTCGATGTACGCGACATGCTGCGTCCAGCCGTGTTCGTCCCAGAAGCAAAGCGCCTCAACGTATTGCTGAGCGACTTCCGTAGCAATCGCAATCACATCGCACTAGTGGTGGACGAGTACGGTGGTGTATCTGGTATGGTGACTATAGAAGACGTTTTGGAACAGATCGTAGGCGATATCGCCGACGAATATGATTTCGACGAGGATGAAGACAACATCATTCGCCAAGACGAGACACATTGGCGCGTCAAGGCTGACACCGAGATCTCTGCCCTTAATGAGGTGCTAGGGAGTACGTTTTCAGACGAGGAATACGACACTGTAGGTGGATTGATACTCAAAGCGGCTGGGCAACTGCCCAAGCGCGACGATCATTTCCGCATCGCAGACTACGATTTCACTGTATTGCGTGCCGATAGTCGCAGGCTTTATTCTCTGTTAGTGGAACACAAACCAGAAGTCGTAGCGATAGCAGAATGAAGTTAGAGGGGCTTACCCCTCTAAGGACTTAGAACTGTTCATTCTCACCCAGATAGCGCCACTGACCCAAGGGCAGATCGCCCAGTTTAACCTTACCGATACGGATACGTTTCAATCCGGTGACCTTGAGTCCTACCAGTTCACACATACGACGTATCTGGCGCTTTTTACCTTCACGCAACACGAAGCGTAACTGGTCCTCATTCTGCCAACTGACTTTGGCTGGCTTCAGATATTCACCATCCAACTTTAAGCCCTGACAGAGTAATGCCAAGCCACTGTCTTCCAACTGGCCTTGCACGCGCACTAGGTATTCCTTATCGACCTTGGAGTCCTCGCCTATCAGCTGCTTAGCGACACGCCCATCTTGGGTCAGCACCAACAATCCTTGCGAATCAATATCCAAGCGCCCAGCTGGAGCGAGGCCCAGATGCTGACTACGATGGAAGCGAATAGGTGATGGGTCGTTTGCCCAGTGAGTATTCTCATCGAACAGCACGCTGGCTGGCTTATAACCATGTTCGGCCTGACCAGATACATAGGAGATGGGTTTATTCATCAAGATGGTGACGCGCTCTTGCTGAGAGTTCTGTGCAGCAGTGCGCAGGTTAATCTTCTGGTGTGGGAAAACCTTAATACCTAACTCGCTTACCGCTACGCCATCGACTTCGACCCAACCTTTTTCGATATAGACATCGGCTTCACGACGGGAGCAAAGACCGAGTTCGGACATGCGTTTGGAGAGACGGACTTTTTCCATGGTAGTAATGACGCAGAGCGTAAATCTAAATAATAAGGCGCGGATTCTACGCTATTGCTGGAACCGAGATTAAAAAACGCGGCTTGGAGCCGCGTTTTTCAGCTAGCCATCCCTGCGCAAACATCAATAACTATGGCTCATGCCCACCGAGAATGACCAAGGCGCAGTCAACTGGCCGTATGGCGAGCCTTTGGGATCGGGATTGGCATACTGGTACAGCGGGAACTGCACAAAACTGTAGATATTGGTCCGCTTTGCAAGCACAACGGATACACCTGGACTTAGATTCAAACTGCGCCCACCCGTATGTGGATTCATATTCAGCGCAGTGCCACTATCGGCTTTTTTGTACATGGCATTCAGTTGTAGCAAACCTGTCACCTGTTGCGACAAATTGTAATGTGCGCCGACATCAATAGCCAACTCATCACCAGGGCGATATTCATTTTTCAAAGCTATCGCCGCCTGCACTTGCGTACTAGCAAACCATCCACTAACGCCACTAATCTCCTGATAGTGATAGACACCCAACACTGCATCAGTGCTTCCACTACCAGGTTGTAAGCCCGCTTCCATCAGAGTACCGGGGACCATATCTAGACTGGTTCTGCCAGTGGGCAACTTCAAGCCCAGACGAATTCCACTACCAGCATGGGAATCGCTATCCGCAATTTTGTAGTGTCCCACGACACGCACATCACCCAACTCACTAAAACTCTTTTGCGCTGTTGTCACCAAGGCGGGAGTGGCATTGCCAATCTGATGTGAGTGATCGCGCATCAC
>JBBQKX010000087.1:0-7498 GCA_038327315.1 Burkholderiales bacterium
GGATAACTACTGGTATATGTGGAAGTTGCCGATGTTTGGTGAAACCGATGTGGCTAAGGTGGTAGCGGAAGCTGCTGCTTGCAGGAAGGCCAATCCGAACAACCATGTTCGCTTGGTCGGCTACGACAACTTCAAGCAAAGTCAAGGCGCAGCCATGGTGATCTACCGAGGCAAAACCGTTTAATCGTATCACTCCCTTGGCCCCCACTCATGATCCAGTGGGGGACTTTTTCAGCCCTCATCGGGACGTAAATGATTGCCACGCGATTCTTTACGCCCCCGTGTTTACTGTAGATGGAGCTAACCATGACTGACATCATTGAGCAGTATCTGATTAAAAAAGAACCTTACTATCGACCCGTGGGTGATGAGGTTGAAGTGTTTGACGCGACCTATTCCGTGCGTATGCCGATGATGCTCAAAGGCCCAACAGGGTGCGGTAAGACGCGTTTCGTCGAGCACATGGCCTGGCGTTTGGGTAAGCCACTGATTACAGTTGCTTGTAACGAAGACATGACGGCGTCTGATTTGGTTGGTCGCTTCCTGTTGGATGCTAATGGCACACGTTGGCAAGATGGTCCGCTGGCAATCGCCGCGCGTTACGGCGCGATTTGCTATCTCGATGAAGTGGTCGAGGCGCGCCAAGATACGACGGTGGTGATACATCCGCTGACCGATAATCGCCGCGTGTTGCCACTGGAAAAGAAGGGCGAACTCTTGCACGCCCATCCCGATTTTAGTCTGGTGATTTCCTATAACCCCGGTTATCAAAGTTTAATGAAAGACTTGAAGCAATCGACCAAGCAACGTTTTGGCGGACTGGATTTCAATTACCCCGCCCATCAGGCAGAGAGCGAAATTGTGGCGCATGAAACCGGCGTGACTATGGAAGTCGCAGGCAAACTGGTGAACATCGCCGAGCGTGCGCGCAATCTGAAAGGGCACGGTTTGGACGAAGGTATCTCCACGCGCATGTTGGTTTACGCGGGTTCCTTGATTGCGAAAAATGTTCCCCCGTTGACGGCTTGCCGTGTGGCATTGGTCCGTCCGATTACAGACGACCCAGACATGCGTGATGCACTGGATGCCGCCGTCACTACTTTTTTTAGTGATAAATAAATGCCTACTCCTTCATTTTGCTCAAGCTGAAATGAGGGATATTTAGAGGTTAGCCATGTCTATTAAACTGGAAGACTACCAAGAATTATTAGACGGACTGCCGCCCGAAGCCGTGCAAGTTTTGCATGCGTCTTGGGGAGAGGCGACTAAGGCATTTTCTTCGCGGGGTCTGGATAACTATTTGAAAGCCACCTCGGCAATCAATCAACTGGGGCGCGGTGCAGGCTTGGTGATCGCGTGGCTGGAAGAAGCACCGCAGGTGAGTAAGGAGATAGGCGAAGAAGTCATTGTCGATCTGGCGCAGACCGCGATGAGTCTAACTTCAAAGACCTCGGGCTCGGTGATAGAACTGATACTTGCCACTTCCGCCACGGCTGCCCGTCGTTTGGGTGACGCACAACTTTTCTTGAGCTATTTACAGTTCATCGACTCGTTGGTGTCGCGTGCGCCGCGTGGTGTACGTCCGATGTTGGACAAGCTCGATGTGTTGTTCGGCCAGCTCACGCTGGGTGGTCTGCGCCGCTGGGCGTTGTGGGGTGCACATGCGCATCGCACCAACTTCGAGGAGCAGTTCAACTACTTCAGTCTGAATTCAAAAGAGTCGCTGGCGATGCTGCAAAAAGAGCGCAAGGGCACGCTGTTCGTGGATGTGCAGCGACGCATCAACATGTATCTACGCGCGTTGTGGGGACGTGATTTTTTCTTGCGTCCAACATCGGGTGACTTTGAAACACGAGTTGGTTACAAGCCCTACATCGAAGGCTATTTGATGCACCTGCCCGATGCCTACGACGATTTCGAGGGCATCGCGGGACTAGAGTTGTATCGCGCTGCTGCTGCACACAGCGCGGCACATATCGCGGAGACCAGCACGCCGATCTCCGCTGAGTCGCTTAATCCCTTGCAGATGGCGGTCATCGCGGTGATAGAGGATGCACGTGTAGAAACTTTGTCTATCCGTCGCATGCCCGGCTTGCGCCCTTTGTGGGCTAAGTTCCACACCATAGTCGCCACACAAAATACCAGCGTAGGTGATTACCTGAATCGTTTGGCGCGGGCGTTGTTGGACGCAGATTATGCGGATGATGACGCGTGGATAACCGAGGGGCGCGTGTTGTTTAGTCAAGCGGCAGAACGCTTGCAGGATAATCTGGTCTCGTGGGAAATAGGTGTGCAACTGGCGCATCGTTTAAAGGATAAAGGCATCGCCTTCAATCCGCGTACTGATGAACTGAGCATTCCTTATCGCGACGACAATCGCTACTTCTGGGAATTTGAAGAGTTTGATTTTGATCAGGCTGCGGCAGCGGGTTACGAAACCGTCAAGCAGGTACGCAAGTATGTTTCCGTGATGGAAATGGTTAACGAACTCGATTGCGAATTAGCCGGTGATGACGCGCAAGAAATTTGGGTGCTCGGTACGGAGTTGCGACCTTACGAAGACATGGGCAAGTCCTACAACGAGATGGAAGGCAAAGAGCCAGTCTCAGATCCGTATCATTACGCCGAGTGGGATTACCAGATACAACTGGAGCGTCCGAGTTGGGCGACAGTGTTAGAGAAGCGCCCCAGGGTGGGCGATTTGCAAATCATCGACGACATCACAGCGCAACACAAACGCGTCATCGCGCAAATGAAATTCTTGCTCGATGCAATGCAGCCGCAAGGCGTGACACGCATACGCAAACTTGAAGATGGCGACGATCTCGACATCAATGCCGCGATTACCAGCAGCATGGACATTCGCATGGGGATGCAACCTGATCCCAGAATTATGATGCGCAGCGTGCGCAAGATACGGGACATTTCGGTGATGGTGCTGATAGATTTGTCAGAATCTACTAACGACAAAGTGGCAGGACAAGAACATACCGTGCTTGATTTGACGCGTCAGGCCACGGTGTTGTTGGCGGATGCAATCAGCAAAGTGGGTGATCCATTTGCGATACACGGCTTCTGTTCAGATGGTCGGCATGGCGTGGAATACCAACGCTTCAAAGACTTTGATCAGATTTACAACGAAGTGCCCAAGGCGCGACTGGCAGGGATGACAGGTCAACTCTCAACGCGTATGGGTGCGGCGATACGTCATGCCACGCATTATTTGAAACGTCAGCGTTCTGCGAAAAAATTGCTGCTGGTCATCACCGACGGCGAGCCTGCCGATGTGGATGTACGCGACCCGCAATATTTGCGCTTTGACGCTAAAAAAGCTGTCGAAGAAGCTGGGCGCAATGGTGTACTCACTTATTGCATGAGTTTAGACCCGCGTGCAGATGAATACGTGTCACGTATCTTCGGTGCGAAGAATTATATGGTGGTGGATCAAGTTTCGCGGCTACCAGAGAAACTTCCTTTACTGTATGCAGGATTGACACGTTGATTTATTCACAACCAAGTCGTAAGTTGTAAGCTGGAAGACGTAAGTTGGTGTTGTCGCTGCGCGGATTTTGGTCTTATTCCCTCCCTTTCAAGGGGAGGGCTAGGGTGGGGATGGGTTGGCTTTTCAACTAACGACTAAAGACTTACGACTATTTTTAGGTAACTCAAAATGACTCAAATCACATACGCAGGACTGCATAACGACGAAAACGGTGGCATGACTAACCTAGGTCAAATCGTCAAAGACGGCTGGGTTTTTGGTTTTATTGCCGACACTGAAGATTGCCAAGGCTGGACGGCAGGACAGATACAAAATCTATATGAGCAAACCCATGCTGAATGGGGGAAATATGGACATCTGCCCAGTCACTTGCCGCCCGATTTACTGACGCGCTACATGAGTATCCATGAGGCCGCAATCAAACATGCTAAGGAACAAGGTTGGGATGCAGAGTTGGGCGAGGACGATTAAGACTGCGTTGACTAAGGCCGTTCGTGGTGAGTGTTTTCCTTTCGCCCCTTCGATACGCCCTGCTCCCCTCGATACGGCTACGCCTACTCGGGACGAACGGATTATGTTATGCGAGTGCGAGTGGAAAATGTATCGAACCATTTTTTTCACTTAGTCAGCGTAACCGTGATAACTAGCTACGCGTGCCAGGAAATTTTAGTACCCGTGCCGGTTGCAGCGGTCGTTGATGCTGGGATAGCAGTGCTAGTGCATGTGCTAATTCGACTTGCAGGCGTGACATCAGCGCGGCACTGTCAAGTTGGTAATACACCGCTAGATAACTTACAGATTGATTGAGTGCATCGCGTTGTTGCGGGCGGAACTGTTGCCAGGCGATGTCTATCCAGCATTTTCGCACGCCGTCGATGAAGACGAATTCTTCTTCATCGATGATCGCTAGATATTGCATGCTGCGTATTGGTACGAACAGACAGCCGTGCGGGGTCTGTTTTAATAGGGTGATGGCAAGATTGTAGGTGGCGGCGGGCAGGGTACGTGTTTCTTGTGTTAGCGCCGCGTCGCGATAACAAGTGAGTTCCATGACTGCATTCTACGGTTTTATGCAGGGCGCGACGATAACGGATAAAAGTAGTAAAGGAGTAGCGATGAGTCATATCGAAAAATTGGTGGATGGTTTTAAGCGCTTTCGTGGCGGGCGTTACGCACAGCATCACGATCTGTTCGAGCGCCTCGCCACGCAGGGGCAAGCACCTAAGACGGTGGTGGTGGGCTGCTGTGATTCGCGTGTTGATCCGGCTATCGTTACCGACTGCGATCCTGGTGATCTGTTCACCATACGCAACGTTGCTAATCTGGTTCCGCCCTATGAGACCAGTGGCAGTTTTCATGGCACCAGTGCCGCACTGGAGTTCGCGGTCTGTGACTTGGCCGTGGAGAACATCATCGTGTTGGGACATTCCCAGTGCGGTGGCATACGCGGACTGATGCTGCAGGACACCACGACGGCACGCAACAATAGCTTCGTCAAAGACTGGATGAGGGTCGCAGCCCATGCGCGCAACCGAGTGTTGGCGCGTATGCAGGGCGAGTCACAAGAAGCCTGTTTGCGCGCTTGTGAGCAGGAAGCAATCTTGATTTCGCTGGACAATCTGTTGACCTTCCCTTGGGTGTTGGAACGTGTCATGCAAAAGAAGCTCACGCTACATGGTTGGTATTTTGATATGGATCGCATCGCGCTAATGCGCTATGACTCTGACAGCAATCGTTTCGTCGCATTCGAGTAAGTGGTGTCTCTTGAAATTTATGAGGAGTTAAGCAATGTCAGCAAACAATGTTCGTCCCGCCATTATGGTAGGCATCCTCACCGGCAGTCCTAATGATTTACCTACCGTGGTCAAGGTTCGCGACACCCTAAGCGATCTGGGCATCAGCAGTGAAATCATCGTCGCCTCTGCGCATCGCACCCCCGATAAAGTCTTTGCCTATCTGGATCGCGCGCACCGTGAAGGCGTGCAAGTGCTCATTGGTTGCGCAGGTGTGGCTGCACATTTGGCCGGTGTGATCGCTGGACATACGCGTTTGCCGGTGATCGGTTTGCCGCTTTCGGGTGGTGTGATGTCGGGTCTGGATGCCTTGTTGTCCACGGTGCAGATGCCGCCCGGTGTGCCAGTTGCGACGGTCGCAGTAGATGGCGCTAAGAATGCAGCAATGTTAGCGGCTCGCATACTTGCGCTGAAATATCCGGATATCAACCAAGCTTTGGAAGAGGCCGCGCGTCAGGAGCGTAGCCGTTATGAACAGAGTGCCGACGAGGCGCTGGCGAAGTTTGCCCCTCGCTAGGGGACATCATGGCACTCGTCCATCTCAATGACATGCTCAACCACGCTTACCGCCATAACTATGCAGTAGGCGCTTTCGGTGTAGTCGATCTACGCTTTCTCGCTGGCATCATGCAGGCGGCTGAAAATTGCCGCGCACCTGTGGTACTGAATTTGATTGAAGCGCATTTTTGCCATTACGATTTTGAGCTGCTGCTGCCTGCCGTATTAGCCGCCGCCAAACGTGCTGCTGTGCCAGTGGCGATCAACTTTGATCATGGTAGTAGTCATGAACATGCCGAGCGTGCAATACGTGCGGGCTGTAACGGAGTGATGGTGGACACTTCTATGTTGCCCTTCTCTGACAATCTTTGGCAGACCCGCGAGTTAGTCAACATCGCACATAGCTGCGGTGTGACGGTGGAGGGTGAGTTGGGGTATGTGCCAGGTGTGGCGGGCGAAAGCGCCAAGCTGCATCCAGGAGAGCTCAGTTATACCTCGGCTGCAGAAGCGGCAGGCTTTGTCGAGCGCACAGGTGTGGATAGCCTAGCGGTGTCGATAGGTACGGTGCATGGTCGTATGAAGGGGGTGCCCAAGTTAGATTACAACCGACTGGCGAAGATACACGAGGCGACTTCTATACCCTTGGTGATACACGGCGGCACGGGCTTGTCGGATGAGCAGTATCGCAAGCTCATTTCTCATGGAGTAGCCAAGATCAACTACTACACCGCCTTAGCCGAGGTTGCTGCGCGCAGCGTACGCGAGCAATGCGCGGCGGACCGCAAGGCCGACTATGGCAGCTTGCCCGACCATGTCAGCGAGGTAGTGCGCGTTGAGACCGAGCGTTGCATGCATCTATGGGGAGCTGGCGGGCGGGCGGCTGAAGTGTTGGCCCAATGCCGGCCTTGGGTAGAGATCAGGCAGCTCACGCTGTTCAATCTTTCCTCTGGAATCGCGGAAAACGAAGTGCCGGTAGTGCTGCGTGAGACTGCGGCTGCCATCGCAAAACGTACAGGTGTGCGGCGTGTACATATGGCCAAGACAGCGCAAGATCGCTACAGTCTGATGGTTGATTTTGCTAGTCGCGAGGCCATGAACAACCATCGCAAGCGTAGTAATGAACTATCGCTGCATCACAAGTTGCTGCTGAACAACATGGAAGACCTGCTTACTTTAGAACTGCAAGAGCAGTAATCATTCGCTTTCCAGATGGTTGGATTGGGTAAAGTTTGCTAGTCGCGGGGGACTGCGTGGTCGCTACATTAAAAGATGTTGATGAACAACATGGAAGACCTGCATACCTTGGAGCTGCAAGAGCAATGATTACTCGCTTTCCAGATGGTCGGTTTGGGTGAAGCTCCAAGTGCGGGTGATGGTGAGGACATCGGTGTCGCGTCGGATGTCGGGTGGTAAGGGTGAGAAGGGTGCAGACAGTTTAACGATGCGCATTGCTGCCGCATCCAAGATGGGCTGACCCGAAGAGCGGCTCACTTCTATACTCTCTATGCTGCCATCGGTCTTGATGGAAACCGACAGTTGCAACTTGCCATAGATCTGCTGACGTCGCGCCTGTTCTGGATAGTTTAAGTTACCAATACGCTCAACCTTGACACGCCAGTCTTCGATGTATTGTGCGAAGCGATACTCCTTGGTGCGTGCGCCGATGAAGGTTCGGCGCGGCATCTTTTGGTAGGCCTCCATGTTC
>JBBQKX010000088.1:0-7387 GCA_038327315.1 Burkholderiales bacterium
GCCATTACTTGGTTTTCTTATGTCTTGGTTGGCGTACCACATACTTGGATCCGATCAGTCTATGGCAAGACAGATTGCCGCAATACGCTCCGGTCAAACACCTGCACAAGCCTTTCTGAGCGAAAATCGCAAAAAGGAGGGAGCCGTGGAACCCCTACTGCACGCACTCAATAGCTTGTTTGAACAAGTATCGGAACGAAATCACAAACTACTCCAATTGAACCAGACTTTGGAAGCACGGGTTATTGAACGCACCAAGGAGCTCGTCCATCTGAACCAGCAAATGGAAGAAATGGCATTGACCGATGCATTGACCGGCTTGCCCAATCGACGCAATGCCATGAGACGGCTAGCGCAGGCTTGGGAAGAGTCAATACAGGAAAATTCCAATCTGGCTTGTATGATGGTCGATGCTGATGGCTTCAAGCAAATCAACGACATCTATGGCCATGATGCTGGAGATGAAGTGTTAAGGCAGCTGTCAAAAAACCTAGGTTATGCGATGCGCACCGATGACATCGTGTACCGCCTTGGAGGAGACGAGTTCTTTGTCATCTGTCCCGACACCACTCTAAAAGGGGCAATGCTTCTTGCGGAAAAAATGCGTCTTTCGATAGCCGCATTACGAATACCAGCCGGTAGCGGCGAGTGGAGAGGCAGCATCAGCATTGGCGTGGCGATTCGCAAAGCCGAAATGGAGAATATGGAAGATTTGATCAAGGCTGCAGACGATGCTCTATATGCAGCAAAACATAAGGGACGAAATTGCGTCGCTTCAATATCCTGATTCACGCATCTGACCACGCTGAATTTAGGTTACTGAATGCAATGGCCGCAAATGGACTTTCTGCTTCCCGCGACCTTCAACTTAAGTGGAGTCTATTTTATGCTGAAGACTGACAGTAATGGCCGATAAGTAAAATTCATCACAGCCACAAAACTTCGCCACCTAAACCGAGAAATTTTGTTTGGATAATGAGCAGTAATATTCGAATTAGTTTTTTTCTTCGCCCTTGGCTGCATCCCGAACTTTATCGCCAGCCTTTTCGAGTTGCTGTCCGGTTTTATCGATCGCATTATCAATTTCCTTGCCGGCATGCTCTGCTGGACCTTCCGATTTTTCACAAGCGGATAAGGCCACCATCAATACTCCCATCGCCAATGCCGCGATAACCTTGTGACCATATACTTTAGATTTCATCATTCACATCTCCGTTAAAGTGCTGCTTCTACTACAGTGACAACACGGAAAAATACTCCAGCGTTATCACCATACATCTGATTTCGAGAGCCTTAGCTCCGACGCATATTCACATGACTCACTTGGCATTGACTGTGCGTTGTCTAACATTGCGCAGAAATTTGAAGGGGAATTACGCTGATCCCTGCTTGTAAAACATCGTCAATTGCTTGTGGACACCAGGACAGCATTCTTTCAGTACTTCAGGCGCGGTAAAAAAATACTCGGTCGCTACTGCAAAGAATTCTGCAGGACTGGTAGCGGCATAAGGATTGATGAACGGTGCTTTTCCTGTCGATACTTGCTGGCATAGCGCATCGTAGGCCTTGTTGAAATCAGCACCCCATCTTGTTTGACTCATGCCGCGACGTAAAGGTGGCATACCGTTGGCTGCCCCATTGAGCCCATCCAGTTTGTGGGCGAATTCGTGCAGCACTACATTGTGCCCAGCGTGGGTTTGATAGCTGTCAACTTCCACATCATTCCAAGACAGAATCACCGGCCCTCGCAACCATGACTCACCAGAAAGATCGCTGGGCCCTTCGTGCATCAAGCCCATTTCGTCCACCTGCGCATGCTGCACCCGAAATGCGCCAGGATAGACGATGACTTCTACCCAACTATCAAAACAATCGATATCTAGATTCAAGATCAATAGGCAGGCCTGCGCAGCCACGACCACGCGCATCGAAGGTGTCATCTCCAGCCCCTGTACGCCATTGATAGCCTTGTTATGCAAGAACCACGTGGTCAGTTCGCGCAAATGAGCCATCTGCACTGCGTCCAGCCCGCCCAAAACTGGCAAGCGTTTGCTTACGCTTTGCCAGATGTTGTGCGGTATCGGATGATGTCTGAGCATCCTGCTCATGCGCCAGCGCTGTATTACGATACCTGGTGAACGCATTCCTTTGAGCACCTCATATTATTTTCTTACCACTTCCAATTGCGTATCTCTGGCATGTCCTGACCGTGCTTGTCGATGTACTGCTTGTGTTCGATCAGCTTATCTTTTAATTGCTGTTTCAGGTATATGCCTTTGTCGGCAGTCTGCGGCAGGCGGTCAATGGCAGCCATAACCAGATGGTAACGATCCAGATCATTCAGCACAGTCATATCAAATGGCGTGGTAATGGTGCCCTCTTCCTTGTAACCGCGAACGTGGAAGTTGGCGTGATTGGTGCGCCTATAAGTAAGCCGATGGATTAGCCAAGGGTAACCATGGAAGGCGAAGATTACCGGCTTATCCTTGGTGAAGAGTTCATCGAAATTCATATCGCTCAGACCGTGTGGATGCTCGCTGGGCGGCTGTAACTTCATCAGGTCAACCACATTCACCACACGGATTTTCAATTCGGGCAGATGCTCACGCAAGATTGATACAGCGGCCAACGTCTCCAGCGTCGGCACGTCGCCGCAGCAGGCCATGACCACGTCAGGCGCCATCGCTTGGTCATTACTAGCCCATTGCCAGATACCGACACCCTCTGTGCAGTGCTTTACTGCTGCGTCCATTGTCAGCCACTGCGGTGCCTGATATTTTCCCGCGATTACGACGTTGACATAGTGGCGGCTACGCAAACAATGGTCCCAGACCGAGAGCAGGCAGTTAGCATCTGGCGGTAGATAAATGCGCACGATGGAAGCTTTCTTGTTGACCACATGGTCGATAAAGCCCGGATCCTGATGGGTAAAGCCGTTATGCATCTGCTGCCAGACATGTGAGGCCAGCAGATAATTCAGCGACGCTATCTTCCGCCGCCAAGGCAATTCCGCCGTGACCTTGAGCCACTTGGCGTGCTGATTGAACATCGAGTCAATGATGTGTATGAATGCCTCGTAGCAGTTAAACAGCCCGTGCCGACCGGTGAGCAGATAACCTTCGAGCCAGCCCTGACACTGATGTTCGCTCAACATCTCCATGACCCGACCTTCCAACGCGAGGAATTCATCGTTGGTCTGCGTCCTTGCATTCCACTGCCGGTCGGTGACTTCAAAGACTGCGCCTAGGCGATTGGACAGAGTCTCATCGGGACCAAAGATGCGGAAGTTGCGTTGTTCCTGGTTGAGCTTAGCCACATCGCGCAGGAACACGCCAAGTTCGTGAGCATCTGACGCCGTCACTACACCAGGAGACGGCAATTTCACTGCATAGTCCCGAAAGTCAGGCATAACTAGATCGCGCAGCAGCATGCCACCGTTGGCTTGAGGATTCGCGCCCATGCGCCGCTCGCCTTTGGGCGCAAGTTCGGCCAACTCTACACGCAGACCTCCTTGCTCATCGAATAGCTCCTCAGGTCGGTAACTCAGCAGCCAGTCTTCGAGCAACTGAAGGTGATCAGGATGATTGATATCCACTGCAATCGGCACTTGGTGAGCATTGAAAGTGCCTTCGATTTTCAGGCCGTCGACTTCCTTCGGCCCCGTCCAACCCTTTGGAGATTTAAGCACGATCATCGGCCAACGTGGACGCATGAGGTTGCCATTGCTACGCGCTTCATGCTGAATATTTCTAATCTCTTCCACTGCCTTATCGAGCGTTGCAGCCATGGCCTCATGCATCAACTCTGGATCCTCACCCTCAACAAAATAAGGTGTCCAGCCACAGCCGCGGATGAACTGCTCCAGCTCCTCAGGATCGATGCGCGCAAATATGGTCGGGTTGGCGATCTTGTAGCCGTTGAGGTGGAGTATCGGTAGTACTGCACCATCGCTAACAGGATTGAGGAATTTATTGGAATGCCAGGCGGTCGCCAGCGGCCCAGTTTCCGCTTCGCCGTCGCCGACGACGCAGGCAACGATTAGCCCGGGATTATCGAATACTGCCCCAAAGGAATGGCTTAGCGAATAGCCCAACTCACCGCCTTCATGTATAGAACCTGGGCATTCGGGAGAAGCATGGCTAGGGATGCCGCCAGGAAACGAAAACTGCTTGAACAGCTTTTGTAGACCGGCTTCATCTTGGCTGATATTGGGATAGACCTCGCTGTACGTCCCTTCCAGATAGGTGTTGCTAACCACTGCAGGGCCGCCGTGTCCTGGGCCTGAAACATAGATCATGTCGAGGTCATACTTATTGATCACTCGGTTTAAATGCACATAAATGAAATTCTGCCCAGGGGTCGTACCCCAGTGACCGAGCAACATTTTCTTGATGTCCGTCAACGCAAGGCGGCGCCTCAATAGCGGATTGTCATAGAGATAGATTTGGCCGACCGACAAATAGTTGGCGGCACGCCAATAAGCATCCATATTTTGGAGCAGCTCCGGCGTAAGGGTGCAGGTTTTCACTTCCTGATCTGGTTAACAATGACGACCACTAACAGCACTACTACCAAAATGCCAACCACCGTCCAAATCCCCCCATCACTGCCCATCGAACCATGCACCCATCCATTTACATAATCCATCATCACTCTCCTTAATAAAGCTATCCATCATCGGCCAATTGGCAGTCCGCTCATTCCGTTCTTACTGTTTTGTGATCGCCTCAATTTCCAACATCCTTGCATTGATGGACACAATCACCGTGCTTACAGCCAGCAGTGCTGCGCCCTTGCAGGCACCCTACTCTTGCTTCGCAAGTATTAATCTTTTTGGCTACCTTATGTTAGGCCGACTTAGATTGATGTTTTTTTGAGTCGGCTAACCTTCATGTGCCATAAATTCCACATTTCGTTTGATGGATATGCAGGTGTGATGCCATTCAACAGACAAATACGGCTCCACGACTAAGTCTACAAAACACCCTCATGTAGATTATGAGGTTACATTGAAATAAAAGAGTACAGCACGAGATTGTTGAAGTATGTGCGATGACGAACAGAGCAACATCAATACAATGGGGCGAATTTAGGGCCTCGGCAATACATCATTAACCGAAAATCAGAAATGAGCAGTTAAGAATTCGAGATTACCTTGTTAGATTCGATGGATCATTTTCTGAAGGAAGTCATCTAAGCCTCTAAGACAGAGTGCTTCGGTGTACTCACTAAAATCAACATGCAAGATACTTTGAAGGCGCGGCTCAATGTCGACTCACGGCCCTATTTTTTCTGGGCGCCTGCCATCCACAGTTCGCGCACATCGCGTTCACTGCTGAGCCTGGGATTGATTTGCTGCTACCTTGTAATGTGGTGGTGGAGCCATGTGTGACAGCTTTGAAGCTTAACCGCATGGAATGGCATAGCAAATTCAGGATTGAATAGGTAACCAGCCCTGAATTATTTATCCATGAAGTACAAATAAATCCATTTGAGTCACGGATATCATCTCTGCCATAGTATCCGCGATGATTCTAGAGGAACCGCTACGCCATCGCGGTGTGGAATGAGCCTCGCCGTATAGTCTGACGGGGGTCGTATTGCAGGGACTCCAATCCTATAGGCGTAACCGTTGGTTGCGCCCACCAATTGCCGCACACATATCATCTCCACTTGCTCAGCAACTGCACCATCAACTCCATTGGCAAACAGCTCGACTCGCACCGTATCGGGGTCGATATCATTAAGATACACCTGCACTTCAAAAATATGCCGATCACCCTCGGTTGCTATCTTCACTTCGCCGAAGTGCAACATACCCCAACGTTCCTCCAGTTCGCGCTGCCACAAGACCATTTCTGCACCGATTTTGCCTTTATCGGCGGCGCGCTTACGGTAGGCTGCTGATAAAGGCTGATAGTGTAGTTGGGTATACTCACGCACCGCACGACTGCTGGAAAAGCGCGGCGTCAAACGCGCCATGCTCTCCCGCATCCGGTTAACCCATGCGTCAGGAATACCTTGTTCGTCACGCGCATAGAACTCTGGAATCACCTCGCGCTCAAGTAGCTCATAAAGCTCATTGGCTTCTGCAGCATCCCAGGCCGGATCATCTCCATGCTCATTACCATCCCCTAATGCCCAGCCCACTTCCGGCGCGTAAGCTTCCGCCCACCAGCCGTCCAATTCGGACAGATTAATACCGCCGTTGAGCCAGACATCCACTCCCTGCACCATGTGCTCGGTCAAATGCATGTCGTAATCACTGAGAAAAATCACATGAGCGCGCGCCTCTGGCTGCCTGATGAAATGCACCCATTGCTGAATCAGCGCCTGCCCCGCCAGATCTGCTGGATGTGCCTTGCCGGCGATGATGAGCTGCACTGGGCGTTGCGGATTAGTCAGCAGCCGCAGCAGTCGAGCTGAGTCATGCAGCAGCAAGTTCGGTCTCTTGTAGCTGGCAAAGCGACGCGCAAAACCTAGGGTCAAGGTGTTAGGGTCGAACAGATGTTTGGCAGTTTCGACTGCCTCGGTAGGCGCCCCGGATACAGCCAATTGCAGGGACAGTCTTTTGCGAGCGTATTCAACAAGAGATTTACTTGCTGCGATGCGAAACTCCCAGAGCCGTGCATCAGGGATACGGCGTATGTCTTGCTCCAAAGTATCTGACGTCCCCAGCCAGCGATCCTTGCCACAGGCTTCAGTCCACAAATCATCGGCTGGCGCCGAATCCCAGGTTGGCATATGCACACCGTTAGTAACGTGCCCAACGGGGATTTCGTCCATCGGCCAGTTCGAAAACAGCGGCCCAAACAGGTGTCGACTCACACTGCCATGCAAACGACTCACACCATTGACTGCGCCGCTACCGCGAATCGCCAAGTAGGCCATGTTAAATGGTTCAGCCGCATCGTTCGGATTCTGGCGCCCCAAGGCCAGAAGATCGCGGACTGATATACCAAGTTTCTCCTCGGCATAGCCACCTAGGTATTGTTCGATCAGCGCAGGTGCAAAACGATCAAAGCCATCAGCCACTGCCGTGTGCGTGGTGAACAGGTTACCCGCTCGCGTAACAGCGAGGGCTGCATCAAATCGCTGACCAGTTTCATTCATGAAACTTCGCGCGCGTTCCAACACAGCGAATGCGGCATGCCCCTCATTCAAGTGACAAACTTCTGGCTTAATACCGAGCGCGTCGAGCAGTCGCCATCCGCCAATGCCGAGCAGCATTTCCTGCTTGAGGCGCAACTCCGGCCCACCACCATAAAGCTCGCTGGTAATGCCTCGATGCGCGGGATAATTAGCCGCATCATTGCTGTCCAGTAAATACAATTTCACGCGACCGACCTGAACCTGCCAAGCACGCAGCCAGACCGAGTAACCGGGC
>JBBQKX010000089.1:0-7277 GCA_038327315.1 Burkholderiales bacterium
AAACCCAGTTTCACACCATGCTTCTTCTCAAACGCATCCTTGTAACGATTACGCAGATCGATCACCGGCTGCATATTGATCTCATTGAAGGTCGTCAATATGGCAGCATTTTGCTGTGACTGTAACAAGCGCTCAGCGATACGTTGACGGATGCGCGTCATGGCTACGCGTTGTTCTGGACGATTGCCTGACAGCGCAATCGTTGGCATAGCCTCGACAGCTGTCGGTGCTGGCTGCTGCATAGCTTGCAGCACATCTTCTTTAGTCACCAAACCATGACGCCCAGTACCCTCAAGGCGGCTGGCATCCACATCCAACTCATGAGCGAGTTTACGTGCCGATGGCGATACTGCTGCTGCTTGATGAGCTGCTGTACTCACTGAGGCCGATAATGCAACCGCAGTGGTATCGATTTCAGCAATGACTTCATCGCTACCGACCTTGTCTCCGTCCTGCTTGATGATCTTGACCAATACACCACTCTTGGTGGCCGGTAACTCCAACACCACTTTATCGGTTTCTACATCTATCAGATTCTCGCCCTCGCTCACGGCATCTCCGACCTTTTTGTGCCAAGTAATCAGCGTGGCTTCAGATACGGATTCTGATAGTTGCGGTACTTTGACTTCAATGATGCTCATGATGCGCCACTCCTCGATGGGGTTTGATATCAAGATCTTCGCGGAAAGCCGCGTCGATCACTGCTTTTTGTTGTTCCTGATGTACCGCCAGATAACCTGCTGCAGGTGCAGCAGCAGAAGGTCTTAAGGCGTAATCCAAGCGCATACCTTTTCGCAGATGTCGCAACAGATAGTGTTGTATTCGATGCCAAGCGCCTTGGTTGCCAGGTTCTTCCTGACACCATAAAAACTCTGTGGCATTCGGATAGGCTGCGACCTGCGCCGCAAAGTCCTTATGCGGAAATGGATAAAGTTGTTCTATACGTATGATGGCCATGTCTTCAATCTGCTTAGCCTTACGCGCTGCAACCAGTTCGTAATACACCTTGCCGCTACAGGCAATGATACGTCTTACTTTGCTCGCTACTAACGCTTCCACTTCTGGCATCACAGGCTGAAAACCGCCATGTGCGAAGTCATTTAACGGGGAGGCGGCATCCTTGCTACGCAACAAACTCTTGGGCGTAAAGACAATCAGAGGCTTACGATATGGACGTAACATTTGGCGACGCAAAAGATGAAACATCTGTGCCGCAGAAGATGGAACGCAGACTTGGATGTTGTAATCCGCACACAGTTGCAAATAGCGTTCGATGCGGCCAGATGAGTGCTCCGCCCCCTGCCCTTCATAACCATGTGGCAACAACATTACCAGCCCACACAATCGACCCCATTTCACTTCGCCTGAGGCAATGAACTGGTCTATGACAACTTGAGCACCATTCGCAAAATCACCAAACTGAGCCTCCCACAGTACCAATGAATTCGGCCTTGCTGTTGCATAACCATATTCAAAACCCAATACCGCTTCCTCGGACAGGAAGGAGTCTATGACAATGAAGCTGGCTTGATCGGATGTCAGATGTTGCAAAGGGGTATATGCACCTTCGTGCCACACGGTACGATTCTGGTCATGCCAAGTCGCATGCCTATGAAAGAAGGTCCCACGCTGACTGTCTTGTCCGCACAGGCGAACTGGATAGCCCTCGGTCAGCAAAGTGGCATAAGCCAAATTCTCTGCCATCCCCCAATCTAATGGCAATTCACCCTTAGCCATTGCAGCTCGGTCATCCACGATCTTTTGCACTCGGGATTGCAACAAGAAACCTTCCGGCACAGTGACGAGTGGCACAAACAGTTGCTGCAACTTAGACAAGGAAACCGTGGTATTCACAGGCATATCCCAACGGACATCTCCCTTGAAGGGCGTCCAATCGGTAATAACTTTTCCTTTTGGCTTTTCAAGTACCGGATGCAAGGAGTTGTGCCCCTGATCCATCGTTTTTCGGTAGTTCGCTACAATCTCGTCGGACTCGCCTGCGCTGATGATGCCCTCTTGTAACAACCGCTCAGCATAGACTGCACGCGTACCGGGATGCTTACGGATATAGCGGTACATAAAAGGCTGGGTGACCAGTGGTTCATCTTGTTCGTTGTGTCCCAGCTTTCTGAAACACACCATATCTATCACGACATCACGATGGAACTTCATGCGATAGTCGAGGGCAATCTCCGTGATTAACAGGGCCGCCTCTGGATCATCAGCATTCACATGAAAGATGGGAGCATCTATCATCTTCGCCACATCACTACAATAATTCGTAGAGCGAGTGTCACGCGAATCTGAAGCCGTGAAGCCGATCTGATTATTAATGATGACGTGTACCGTACCACCGGTACGGAAGCCGCGTAACTGCGACATCCCCAAGGTCTCTTGTATCACGCCTTGGCCACCAAAGGCCGCATCGCCATGCAGCAAAATGGGCAGTACCTTGTCACCCTCGTAATCCTTGAGTCGTTGCTGACGGGCTCGCACAGAGCCTTCAACAACAGGATTAACGATTTCTAGATGCGAAGGATTGAAAGCCAACACCACATGCATCTCACCGCCTGGGGTTTGTATGTCTGCTGAGAAACCCTGATGGTATTTCACATCACCCGACGTTAGGTGTTCAGCATGGATGCCTTCGAATTCAGCAAACAACATGGAAGGTTGTTTGCCCAGTATGTTTACCAATACATTGAGACGACCGCGATGCGCCATGCCGATGACGGCCTCGTTCACACCTTGTGCGCCACTGCGTTGTAACATGTGGTCCAACAAGGGTATGAGTGTCTCACCGCCTTCGAGTGAGAAGCGCTTTTGACCTACGAATTTAGTGTGTAGATATCGTTCAAGGGTCTCGGCCGCACTGAGATATTCGAGTATATGTTTGCGTTTAGCCGCGTCATAACCGGCCATACCACGCACACTCTCCAGCCTATTCTGTATCCAGCGTTTTTGGGTAACATCGCTGATGTACATATATTCCGCACCTATGCTTTCGCAATAGGTCTGGCGCAACAGCAGCAGGATTTCGCGCAAAGTCATACGCGCCCCCCCCACCAGCGAACCAGTATCGAAGGTGGTGTCCATGTCGGACTCGCTGAACTCGTAATAAGCTAAATCTAGCTCTGGCACTACCGGTTTTGCATGACGCTTCAGCGGATCAAGATTAGCGACCCGCACGCCCAGGAATCGATGTGCGTTGATGAGTTGCAACACCTTGACCTGCTTGCGTTCCAACGCTGCATCAGGTGTCAAAAGATTGACTGCTGCCACTTTCGGCAAAGCCTCGAAGGCTCTTTGTATCGGGCTATGCGCTACATCAGCGGGGCCTGTCTGTGAGCTTTGCAGCTGATCAAAGTAGTGATGCCATTCCATCGGCACACTGCTGGCATCTTGTAGGTAACGCTCGTACAACTCTTCTATGAATGGCGCGTTGATGCCGAACAGCAAGGAGCTGTCCTGCATCTGCCGATTGTAATTTTCGCTCACCTTTGATTCACTGCCACATAGTCGCGGCGCTTCTCGCCTATATATAGCTGACGTGGGCGACCGATCTTCTGGCCCTTGTCGGCGATCATCTCGTTCCATTGTGAGATCCAACCTATGGTGCGTCCCACAGCAAAGATCACGGTGAACATATTGGTCGGGATACCCAGCGCACGCAAAACGATGCCGGAGTAGAAGTCCACGTTGGGGTAGAGCTTACGTTCGATGAAGTATGGGTCGCTCAATGCAATCTTTTCCAGCGCCATTGCGAGTTTGAACAGCTTGTCGTTCTCCAGACCCAATTCTTTAAGTACTTCGTAGCAGGTCTCACGCATCACTGAAGCACGAGGGTCCATGTTTTTGTACACGCGGTGACCGAAGCCCATCAGACGATACTTCTTGTCTTTTACACCTTGCACATATTCTTCGACATTTGAGATATCACCAATCTCCTCTAACATCTTCAGTGCTGCCTCGTTAGCACCACCGTGTGCCGGCCCCCACAAGGCTGCGATACCGGAGGCTACGCAAGCGAAGGGATTGGCACCGCTGGATCCAGCCAAACGCACAGTAGAAGTGGATGCATTCTGCTCATGATCCGCATGCAAAATAAAGATACGCTCTAAAGCGCGCACCAATACTGGATTGGGCACGTATTCTTCAGCCGGTGTCGCGAACATCATGTACATGAAGTTCTCCACGAAGGTGAACTTATTCTTCGGATACATAAAGGGTTCGCCGATGTTGTACTTGTGCGACATCGCGGCGATGGTAGGGACTTTTGCCAATAGGCGCTGAGCGGATACCGCCCTATGCTGCGGATTATTGATATCCAAAGAGTCGTGATAGAAGGCAGATAGTGCCCCTACTACACCGACCATCACTGCCATAGGGTGCGCATCTCGACGAAATCCATTGTAGAAGCGCGCTAATTGGTCGTGGACCATGGTGTGATGCGTGATTAAAGTATTGAACTCTTGCTTCTGCTCAACATTCGGCAAGTCACCATTCAATAGCAGGTAGCACACTTCGAGAAAATCTGAATTTTTGGCCAACTGCTCTATTGGATAACCGCGGTAGTAAAGCAAACCCTCTTCTCCATCAATGAAGGTAATCTCCGAGGTACAACTTGCCGTAGAGAAAAATGCCGGGTCAAAGGTAAAGATACCTAGTTTGCTCAATCCATGGATGTCGATAACATCCGGACCTAAAGTACCTGACATCATAGGCAGTTCTATACTGCGGCCATCATCTAAAGTCAGGGTCGCGACACGTTGCTTTTCCATATTGATTTCCATCTCCGCAATTACACTGTTTTAATCATTGCCAACAAACTGGCCTGTGCTGAATCTTCGTTGATTACTCTGCCGGACATCATATCCCAGAGCGTGTTATCTGGCAGATCGAGCAAGTCTTCAAAGACTAACTTCTCTGCCTCACTCAGACCTGCATATCGATGTGCAACGAATGGTTGTAAGAAGATATCCAATTCCAGCAATCCGCGTCGAGAGCGCCATTGCATACGTCGCAAAGCGCCCTCGTCACTCGCCAGAGTTGCTCCATCCTTTATCAAAGCAGTCGTCATACCATGCGTTTGACCATCAGATCCTTGATGTTGCCTATTGCCTCAGTAGGATTCAACTCTTTGGGGCAGACATCCACACAATTCATGATGGTGTGGCAACGGAATAAACGGTATGGATCTTCCAAATCATCCAAACGTTCGCTAGTCGCCTGATCGCGTGTATCTGCAATGAAGCGATACGCTTGCAACAGACCTGCGGGACCGACGAACTTGTCAGGATTCCACCAGAATGAGGGACAAGCAGTCGTACAACATCCACACAAAATGCACTCATACAAACCATTTAGGTGTGCACGTTGCTCTGGAGATTGCAGACGCTCGGTCTCGGGTGGTGGATCGTTGTTGATCAAATAGGGTTTGATCGAGTGGTATTGCTTGAAGAATTGCGTCATATCAACGATGAGATCGCGTATGACTGGTAGGCCGGGCAAAGGGCGCAATACGATAGGCTGTTTAAGTGAAGATATTGGTGTGATACAAGCCAATCCATTACGGCCATTGATATTCATGGCATCCGAACCACACACACCTTCACGACAGGATTTACGCAAAGACAAACTATCATCCTGCTGCTTCAACAACACCAAGGCATCCAGCAACATCATGTCACCCGCCTCGATCTTGAGCTCATAGTCGCGCATATATGGCGCACTATCGGTGTCTGGGTTGTAGCGATAAATTGAAAAACGCATGACTCACTCCTCCGTTGCCGAATTATTGCCGATTCTCGCGTAGCTGTAGAAGATTATTTTCAGCTCGCCAAAAATTTGGATCAATTTTAAGTGCAGCACTATAAGCTCGTTCGGCATCCGAGATTCGCCCATCTAAAAAATATGCATAGCCCAAGTTATTTTGTGGCCTAGCCTTGTGCGGCGAGGCCAGTACCGTTGCCTCCCAAAGTGCAATCTCACTGCGATAATCTTGATTACGTGACCAAGTTGCGACCGACGCAGAAAACAACAATATCAAAACAAAAACATAACGTGTTTTGTCCTGTTTAAAAACCATCGTAATAAACAAAGCAATCAACATCAGCACCGCCCAATCGGCAAGATAGAGTTGCCTGTCATTGGCGATATCCAGTCTTGGCAAGAACACGTAGATGGGGAAAAGCTGCAACAACATCCATAGCAAAGCGAATCTCATCAAACGAGATCGCTGCGTGAAAGCAACGGCCAATAGCGCCACCCAAAGTAACGCTTCAGGCCAAACTGCTTGCCATGATTTAACCACGGCAAGATCGGGGTCGATGTTCTGTTGCAAAGGTATCAGCAACTGCCCCAACAGATAAGTCATGGCATGGATCTGCGTATAAAGATTCTCCATGACACTATGCAGATTCGCGCTGAAGTCCATCATCTGCCAATAACGTTCCTGCATCAGCAACACCATAACCATGGCGAGTAGCAGCGTGCCATGCACAGCTAATTTTTCTCCAAGCTCGCGCCAAGGACTATTCACATAGAAGCATCTTTCCCACAGCAATAACGCAAAGGGTAAGGTGACCGCTGTTTCTTTACTTGCGACCGCAAGCACGAATAAGACCGGCGAGGCTATATAAACAAGCCAACTTTTCTGCTGCTCACGGCCCTGGGCATAGAACTGCACTGAAGCAAGGTAGAACATGGTCATCAGAGAAATTGAGCGACCGCTGATATAGGTGACTGCCTCGGTATGCACAGGATGTAGCGCGAACAAGGCAGCACTTAGCATGCCGATAGCCCATGCTATCGCGGACTTGCCCGACAGTTCACATACGCGCAAAACTAACTTATAGACCAGCAGTGTGTTAGCTAGATGCACCAGCAGATTGAATAGATGAAAACCCCACACATCCAAACCAGATACCCAGTTCATTACATAACTAAGCTTGAGTAGTGGGCGTAGTCCATGCCCTAAGTCATGCCACCATGCTGCAAAACTATGCGCGCTCTGTGCTGCGACGATGACGTTATAGTCGTCGAACTGAAACGGCGTGTTGAGTGCATTTCCATACGCAAGTAGCAGCAATACAAGTACTAGCCATGGACTGTAACGTTCAATCATGATGCGACTGAGCATAGGCAAAATCTAGGATATCGGATGCATCCCACCAGCGATTGGTGTCATGCAACATCACCAGCAAAATCGTTACTCCTTCACGCTGAACCAGTGCCACCAAACACTTTCCCGCCTTGGGCGTGTATCCCGACTTCAT
>JBBQKX010000090.1:0-7222 GCA_038327315.1 Burkholderiales bacterium
GGTCGCCACACAAGCCATGACGGACGTTATCGCCATCCAGCACAAATGTAGAGCAACCCTGCTGATGCAAAGCTTCTTCAACCGCATGCGCCAAGGTGGATTTACCTGCACCGGACAAACCGGTGAACCACAGAATGGCGCCGCGATGGCCATTCATTTGTTGGCGGCGTTCGCGTGTAACGGTTGCGTGATGCCAAACGACATCTGATGAAATTGGTTTGCTCATGAGTAATTTTTCAGTAATTGCTCAAAATATACGTCGTTACGCGCATGCACAAAAAATTCAGGGTTAAGTAAGTTGGCTTTGTTGTAGTGCAACTCGGCACCTTCCCTATCCTGCACTACCCCACCCGCGCCGTTTACCACGGCATGCGCGGCAGCCGTATCCCATTCCATGGTCGGCCCTAGGCGTGGATAAAAATTCGCGACCCCTTCCGCCACCAAGCACAACTTAAGTGAGCTACCCATACTGATGCACTCGTAATTAGCGATGCGCGCTAACAGCGCGGTAGTGCGCTCATCCGCATGTGAACGACTCGCGACAACCTTGATGCTTTGTCCGATCACAGGGGCGACACAACTGATCTTCTTAACTGGCTCGCTACCTTTTTGCACATAAGCGCCCAAGCCCTCAGCAGCGTAATAGCAGACGCCCGTTACCGGCGTATGAACCACGCCCAACACCGGGCGCCCTTGTTCAATCAAAGCAATGTTGACTGTGAACTCACCATTGCGCTTGATGAATTCTTTGGTTCCATCGAGTGGATCAACCAGCCAATAGCGCGTCCAGGCGCTGCGCGTTTCATACGCGATCTCAGCAGACTCTTCGGACAACACCGGTATCTCTGGCGTCAGCAGACCGAGCGCTTGCACGATCACTTGATGCGCGCGCAGGTCTGCCTCAGTCAACGGACTACTATCTGCCTTATGCGTGACCGCGCTACCGCTTTGATAGACGTCCAAAATCGCCTCACCTGCACGATGTGCGATGGCGATGACGCTAGGAAGCAAATTGGCTAATTCTGTATTCATATTTTCTATCGTTGTTAAATTTTCACTACTTAATGCACCTTCAGCACACAAGCAAGTCCGCCTCATCCCTTCTGGGGGCAATCAGGATCTTGATCTCGGGAGATTTACTTGCAAGTGCAGAACGGATAGCCCAGCCACTTAGTAACGCCAATACAATTAGTTACATTGCATTAAAAATGGCTACTTTACAATGACCTAGTCTCGGAAATGCCTCATTTAAAACGGCGCGGAGAATACCTAATATCAGTGGAAATAGATATAAGCCAGATTGCCTATGTAATTCTAGTTTCACCTTGCGTTATCGCAGTTTGAGTCCGCCAGAGAGTGATGACGCCTGTGAGTAAATTTAAAGGCTATTTGCAATTTGAGGTTGGAATTAGCCTGATTAGGTGTATCGGCTCAAATTAATCAACAGTCCTCACCTATGGTTTTTCTATCAGTTGCGGTTAATTCACGTAACCACTCTCGTACAGGCTCTGCCCCATGTCGATTTTGTAAAATCTGACGGTAAGCGTTGGTTTGTTCATTTGTTTGCCACTGCATCTATATTGGTACGCATACGCAAGGAGTTTTCACAATGCTTGAGTTGGTTGTGAGTGCCTAGGATGGGGGGGATTGGAGGCTTTCGAGCTATTACTACTCGAGAATTGAGGATCCAGGCAGGAAGCTAGGTTAAGTTATCGCTTGAGATTCCGATAAAAGTTTTCGTGCGCACCTACAAGCAATAGAACGCGAGTCTTTTGATCATATTCATAGGCAAGTAAAAAAAGCTGATTTACGCAATCAAATTTATACACATGAACGCCAACCAAATCGCCCTTCTTGGCTTCTCCGATGGTTGGATCAATCACAATCTCACCAATCGCTTGGTCAACAGCATCCTTCTGGTTGTTGTGCAGTTTCTTATATACACGCACAAAGCCATTGGCTTGCTTAATCCGCACCTCAGCCACGGAACTGCCCTGGTACAAAATTAGACATCTGGCTACGATCTTCCGCACGCGCTATTAAAAGCTCTCTAACAAACTCAATCGGCAAATCCGGATTGTCTAACGCAGTCTTTCCAATCTTCGCCCAAAATTCCAACTGACCCGAGATTGTCCGACACTCTCCTTTTGAGGATGCTTTAGCTTGCTCATAAAGCTCATCTTCAATACGTACTGGCATACTCATAAGCACTCCTACAGTTATCTACAAAAGTAGCAGATTGTAGCAACGAAGCTAGGCAATATCAATAAACAAAGAAAAGGCGCATCTCTATGGTTACTATCAACATAACCAATCGCCCTCACCTCTTCGGTTTAGCATCTGTCTCGACCTTCTTGTGCGCATCCGCCACAAAGACCTTCGCGGTCCACAGTAAACATTGAAGCACCCAGTCAAATTTATCAACAAAGTTACTGATTAGTATTTCCACTGTATGGGTAGAGCTTCTTCCACTGTTCGGCCCAGCAACATGCATGACCGAAGTCATCAATAACTTTAAGGTGTATGTTCTTTTTGCTTGGGAAGTGTGCCAGATATGAATCTGTTACTTCCTGTCCGATGTTGCGATCTTTCCCACCCACAAAGTGGAACTGCGGAACCTCAGTTAGATCTTTCCATGCATCTGCAGCATTTAATGATTGAGCCAATGGGGAAATGTGATGAGTTTGCGTCCAAGCAGCATGATCTAGATTGCCAGCCACAGTAATTAGGCGTTCCACATCTCGACGTCTTGCTGCAATCAATGCAGCCACTGCAGCGCCTCCTGAATAGCCGACCAACTCAATTCGTTTTACGTGATACAGGTTTACCAATTGAGTCACAGCTTGATCACTAGCGACGATCACCTCCTCAGAAAATCGGCGATCTGTCCAATAAGTTACAGCGCAATTTTGTGCATCTTCAGCCTTCACAAACTGACAGGGTCTTGCAAGATATACAGCAACACCTGACGGTTGTTGCATCGCTAATTTCAATCCTATGGGATTTATAGGGGTGGGATCTAAAGAAGGTTGTGTTCGATCCAACCATGCTAAGCCATCACCTTCGATATAGATTGAAAGTTGCTCAGCTTGTGAGAGGTTTTCAGGGACATAGGCTAGCAAGGTGAACTGCTTCGTATGCAGAAGCAGTGATTTCCAACCATGCTGAGTAGCCATAATGTCAGCCTGCTCTTTTCGCTGGTCGGCAGGCATTACCACGCAACTCGCCAAGGAGAACATGCAATAAATCCACAGTGCTAAAGATATTAGCTTCATACCGCCATCATATAAGCAAACAGCCCCCGAGATGCGGAGGCTGTTTGCATTCCTTACTTGATTTTAAATCAGAACGGCATCTGCACTTTCACTGATACCGACTGGTTGGTGAAGCTGCTTCTGAACAACCTTTAATCATCATAATGTTAGTGTTATTTACCACACCCCAACTTGGTAAATGCCGCCGGATATTATTTTAATAAGTGCGCTAATACACGCTCTGCCATCCTATCAAGCGACACAACCTCATTCACTGCACCAAGCGTAATGGCTTCTTTAGGCATGCCAAACACTACGCAGCTGGCTTCATCCTGAGCAAGGTTATATCCGCCAGCATGACGCATCTCCAACATAGCCTTGGCACCGTCCTTGCCCATACCGGTCAACATGACCCCGATTGCATCCTTGCCTAATTCGCGTGCAGCAGACAGGAAAAGCACTTCAACTGAAGGTCTGTGACGGTTCACGGCGGGTTCTTGGCTAAGTACCGTGCGATATTTTCCGGCAAACTTTTCCAATAACAGATGTGAATGACCAGGCGCAATGTATACATGCCCTGCGGATATAGGCTCGTGATGCTCAGCTTCCTTCACTTTCATCTTGCACATCCCATCGAGTCGATCAGCGAATGAGCGCGTGAAGAGCTCCGGCATATGCTGTGCTATCAAGATTGCGGGGGTATTCGTTGGCATCGCAGTGAGAAAGGTTTTGAGTGCCTCTGTCCCACCAGTAGAGGAGCCGACCACAATGATACGTTCGCCCATTAGCTCACCAAACCCTTGCGCGCAAGTTCATACACGGTGTTGCCGCGCAATTTCAAGATTTCACCCGCATGATAGAAACTCTCAGAATGTCCGGCGAACAGCAATCCATCTTGATGTAGCAGCGGAGCAAATTTCTTCAGGATAGTGAGCTGCGTTTCCTTATCAAAATAGATCATGACATTACGACAAAAAATGACGTCCAACGGCGCATGTATTGCCCACCCAGTTTCAAGTAGATTGATCCGGCGAAAGTCGATCATTTTTTTCAGCTCCGGTCGCACCTGTACAAAATCCTTGTGCTCTCCGCTACCCCGAATGAAGAATCGTTCAATTTGTTGGGCGGGCAGTTTGGCCACAGCATCTGCCCTGTAACGCCCCTCGCGCGCGCTCTGCAACACCTTGGTGTCGATGTCAGAAGCGATGATGTGCAACGGGTGATCGTAACCTAGCGTTTCGACGGCGGTCATTGCAATCGAATAGGCCTCCTCACCAGTCGAACAGGCAGAACACCACAAGGTCAGCGGACGTCCTAATCCGAGATGACGAAAGTGTTGTGCAAGCAGAGGAAAGTGATGCGCTTCGCGAAAAAATGAAGTGAGGTTCGTGGTCAGCGAATTGGTAAACGCCTCCCACTCAGCGTTATCACCGCGCTGCAGGCGATTCAAATACTCAGCGAAGGTCTTACTATCTGTGGCACGTAAACGTCCAGCAAGACGGCTATACACCAACTCCTGTTTACTCTCGCTCAACGAGATACCCGCATGCTCATAGATTAGCTTGCGGATACATTGAAAGTCCTGCTCAGTAAAATGAAACTCACGGTTATGATGGTGCATTCCTACATCGCCCCCTGCACTTGCGCCCTGCCCCCTAGCTCGGAGGCCTGACTTATCTGCTATACCTTAAAGCAACTTACGGCGGCTTGCAGATCTTTGGCCAATTTGTTCAGTTCTGCAACGCCTTGTTCTGATTGTGCGATAGCGGCATGATTCTCTTCAGCCATTTGCGCGATGCTCTCCACATGCCGCGCGATTTCATTGCTGGCTTTGCTCTGTTCCTCAACCGCAGCGGCGATGTCATTCACCCCAGCACTAGACTTTTCAACGGATGCACTTGCCTGAACCAATACCGCAGAGACTTGATCAACATTGCGCTGGGTGTTCTGCAAGGTGCGAAGTCCATCCTGCACAGAGGCTTCCACTTGACTGGATTTCTGTTCCAGTGATTTAGTGATGCGATCGATTTCATTGGCGGACTGGGCAGACTTCTCTGCCAACTTACGCACTTCATCAGCCACCACTGCGAAACCACGCCCCTGCTCACCGGCACGTGCCGCCTCGATGGCAGCATTCAATGCCAACAGGTTGGTCTGATCTGCAATATCTTTCACTTGCTGGGTCATACTGGCAATGGTGCGCGCACTAACGATGAACTCACCCACCGAGTTGGCAATCTGACCGACGGTCTGCTGGATATGACCGATCTCCTTAATCATCTCGTTGGTACTACGATTTCCTTCGCGCGCTTGTTCTAAGCTCTGTGCAGAAAGTTTACGCACACCCGCTGTATTCTCTGACACCGAACTGATACTCACGGTCATTTCTTCCACTGCTGCTGCGGTCGAGGCTGCGGCTTCGGATTGTGCTTGCGAACTCTGTGTCACTTGAATCGAGGAAGCAGACAGTTGCGTGGCGGTAGAAATAACGGTATCTGCACTAGCGTGTACTTTACGTATGGTCTGACGGAAACTTTCCATCAACGCATTGAACGCAATAGCGGCTTGCGCAATCTCATCTTTACCTAGCACTCGCACCTGACGCGACAAATCGCCATCGTTTACCGTCTGTTGCATCGTAGTGCGCATACCGTTGGTCGAGCGCGAGATACCAGAAATAATTGAATACCCTAATCCAATCGAACCTGCCACACCTAGAATAATCAGTACAAGGCTGAAGGTACGCATTTTGTTGGCGGTCGCCTCAGCATCCTCAAACAACCTCTTTGCTTCATCAGTCTGATAGTTAATTAGCGCATCCAAGGACTCTTGGAATGTAATATACAGCGGACGGATATGCTCGATCTGAATTCGACGGATTGCTTTTTCGTCGTTTGCACTCATTGCCTCCAATGCAGGCTTGAGGCCTTCTTCAACGAAACGCTGGCGGGCCTCTGCAAATTTTGCTGCCAGCGCCTTTTCATCTTCAGTTAGATAAGTCGCCATGTATGCGTCCCACAGCTTTTTTATCTCAGCGCGGTGCTCGCCGACCTCGGCAATATACTTAGCCATACTATCTGGGGAGATAACAGCATTGGCAATCGCGATACGATTATGCAGATTCTTTCTTGCTATTTCGTTTAACTGGACAATTGGAAGCGTCCGATCCTCATAGACAGACTGAAGTGCCTCGTTAGAATGAGATGCTGCATACATGCCCAGCATGCCAATCACGATAGCTAGCACCGCCATCGATGCTACCAAAATATTCAATCTTGTCTTTATGGTCAGGTTATTCATGGTTTGCTTTCTCCTAAATGCTTAAATACTGTCTTGTCTTTTTATAAACCTTGATAGGTACATACGTTGCACTACATTCTCAATGACCGCGCACATCGCTAAGTAATTCCTTGATGTCAAGAATCAGCACGATATCTCCTTCGCTGGACATGGTGACACCGGCTACGCCTTTAGGACGGAAGGTATCCAAAGACTTGATAACCACATCCTCATGACCAACAAAGCCCTCGGCAGTCAGAATGAAGCTATTGCTACCCATCTGCATAAGCACACCGACATTGGATCGTTCGCTGGATCCCCAACCAATGAGCTGTGTCAGCGGTAGAACTGGTAACACCTCGCCACGAACCACCATGGTCGCTTTACCTGACACTTTTTGCAGTAACTCTGGATTGACTGGCAGAATTTCTCTAACCATGGATAAAGGTACGGCAAAGGATTGGTCACAGAGTCGCAAAACCAGCACAGGAAGGATGGCCAAGGTTAATGGCAGGGATATGGCGATAGTCGTACCTTTGCCGACTTCAGAATCTATACGGATGTTGCCGTTCATCTTCTGGATATTGGTCTTGACCACATCCATACCTACGCCACGACCAGAGACGCTGGAGATCTCATCTTTGGTGGAGAATCCAGGCAGAAAGATTAATTCCAGACATTGGTTCTCG
>JBBQKX010000091.1:0-6994 GCA_038327315.1 Burkholderiales bacterium
TTCCAATGAGAACTATCAAAATATCGGTGCCTCTTATTACGGAACTTACTCATTCCTGTGTCAATGATGCGCAATGATTGTGCCTTGCAATTTGAACGTGAACATCAGCTTTCAGGTTTTTCATCCGACCGCTTAGGGCACAAAGGCGACCAATTGGTCGCCTTTCTATTACTAACTACAGAAGTTTTAGCCTACCCACTTCCTAGCAATCTGGAACATCAGTTCAGATGCAGCATTGAGTTTTTATAGCGGCAAAATCGAGAAGGAAATCAGCGCGAAGCGGGTTTCGGGAAGCGTGGCGGCGGGGGGAAATCCGCTGGATCATCTATTTGCAGTAGTGATGAAGCTAAAATAAATTTCTTCAATCAACCCATCCATCTGAAAAATTCGCTTGCAAATCTTTAGTGTAGAATTCCCCACACATCGTTTTATCTACTGGACATGCCTACTATTCTACGTTTATTGAACTGGCGTTTTCATTTTTACTCAGATGAGGGAAGTGAGCCTCTGCATATACATGTAGACACCGGAGATGGTGAGTGCAAGTATTGGCTAGACCCGATACGATTAGCGCGTAGCCGCAACGTCAACCCAACTGAATTACGTCGCATTGAGCGCGCGGTGTTTGAGCATCAGAGTTTATTTAAGGAGAAATGGTATGAGTTCTTCAATCACTGAACTGGAACATTGTGCCACGCGCACTTGGGTTGCAGAACGTATCGTTTTCATCGAACTCACGGATGGCCGCCAGATTGGTTTTCCTGCGGCACGTTTTAAACTATTGCGAGATGCCAGTGACACTCAACTTAAGCAAGTGCAACTACGCGCAAACGGCACTGCATTACGCTGGGATGAGTTAGATGAAGATATTTCAGTGAGTGGCATCGTACAAGGACACTTCCAACTTCCTCTACCCATGGCAGCTTAATTACCATATACGATACAAAAAAGGCGACCAATTGGTCGCCTTTCTATTGATAACTACAGTAGTTTTAGCCCACCCACTTCCTAGCATTCTGGAACATGCGCAACCATGCGCCATTCTCTTGCCAGTCACTTGGATACCACGAGTTTTGCACGGCACGGAACACACGCTCGGGATGCGGCATCATGATGCTAAAGCGACCATCCGGCGTAGTGAGGCCGGTGATGCCTTGTGGTGAGCCATTAGGGTTAAGCGGATAAGTCTCGGTAGGGTTGCCACGGTTGTCCACGTAACGCAATGAGACCAGCGGCTGAGCGGCTTTGAGTTTCGCTGCGTTGCCGAAGTCTGCATAACCTTCGCCGTGTGCGACGACGATAGGCATACGACTACCTGCCATGCCGTCGAACAGTATCGATGGTGACGCTTGCACTTCCACCATCACGAAGCGTGCTTCGAATTGTTCGGACTGGTTGCGACCAAAATGCGCCCAATGTTCTGCACCCGGGATGATCTCGTGTAGATTGCTCATCATCTGGCAGCCGTTGCACACGCCTAGCGCAAAAGTGTCATTACGCTTGAAGAAAGCTTCAAATTCGTCGCGTGCGCGGTTGTTGAAGAGGATGGATTTCGCCCAGCCCTCACCCGCACCCAATACGTCGCCGTAAGAGAAACCGCCACATGCAGCCACGCCTTTGAAGTCCGCTAGTTTTACACGGCCACTAATGATGTCACTCATGTGCACATCCACCGTCGCGAAGCCTGCGCGGTCGAATGCAGCAGCCATCTCGATCTGACCGTTCACGCCCTGCTCGCGCAGGATGGCAATCTTAGGACGAGTAATGACAGCACGACCTTCTTTCAATTCCGCACGTGGCGTGAAGGGGGCAACATTGAGGTCGTAAGTTAGCTTGGCGTGTAGGCCGGGATCAGCAGCATCCTTCAGACCATCGAACTCTTGTTGTGCGCAGGCTGGATTGTCGCGCAGTTTCTGCATCTGATATGTCGTTTCCGACCAAATGCTTTGCAGCTTCACGCCATTCTCTGAATACAGCTTCTCACCGCTGCGGCTGACCTCGATCAAGCCAGTTTCGTTGAGCGTGGCAATCTTCTGCACACTCTTCAAGCCAGCTTCGGTCGCCAGTTGCAACACGTGTTGTACATCGCGGTTGCGCACTTGTATCACTGCGCCCAATTCTTCGTTGAACAAGCCGCGCAGTGCATCGCCGTGTGTCTCGTCCAAGTTGATGTTCAAGCCCACATGTGAGGCGAAAGCCATCTCGCACAAAGTCACAAACACACCACCGTCAGAGCGGTCATGGTAGGACAGCAAGGTACCTGCGGCATTCAAGCTTTGTATCAGTTCGAAGAAGGCTTTAAGCGTCGCCGCGTCATCGACATCGGGGGCAACGTCGCCGACTTGTTTGTAGACCTGCGCCAAGGCTGAGCCGCCCATACGGTTCTTGCCCTGACCTAGATCGATCAACATCAATGTGGTGTCTAGATCGGCTGCCAGCTGTGGCGTAAGGGTGTCGCGTGCATCTGGACAAGGTGCGAAAGCAGTGATGATGAGAGACAAAGGTGCAGTGACTGATTTGTCTTCGGCGCCGTCTTTCCAGACGGTCTTCATTGACATGGAGTCTTTGCCAACAGGGATGCCTATGCCCAGTTGTGGGCACAGTTCCATACCGACTGCGCGCACGGTGTCGAACAGTGCTGCGTCTTCGCCATGATGTCCTGCTGCCGCCATCCAGTTCGCTGATAGTTTGATGTCGCCAATCTTCTCAATGCGTGCCGCAGCGATGTTGGTCAAAGCTTCACCGACCGCCATGCGACCGGAAGCTGGTGCATTCACCAAAGCCAACGGTGTACGTTCACCGAGCGCGAAGGCTTCTGCCTTATGCGTATTAAAGCCCATCAGTGAAACAGCCACGTCAGCAACCGGAACTTGCCAAGGGCCGACCATCTGATCGCGTGCGGTCATGCCGCCCACGGTGCGATCACCGATGCTGATAAGGAAAGTCTTGTTCGCCACAGAGGGCAGATGCAGCACGCGTTCTACCGCGTCCTGCAATGCAATTTTGCCCATATCACACGCGCTTAAGCGCGGTGTCTCGCGCACTACGTTGCGTGTCATCTTAGGCGGTTTGCCAAGCAAAACGGACAGCGGCATGTTCACCGAGTCATTGTCGAATTCACTGTCTCGTACCACCAGTTGATCTTCTTCTGTCGCCACGCCAACCACCGAGAACGGGCAACGTTCACGTTCGCAGAAAGCACGGAACTGTTCCAGACGCTCAGGTGCAATCGCCAACACATAACGCTCTTGCGACTCGTTACACCATATTTGTTTAGGAGACATGCCAGTCTCGTCCAGCGGGATTTTGCGCAGATCAAAATTCGCGCCGCGACCACCGCCGTGTACCAACTCAGGTAGGGCATTGGACATACCGCCCGCGCCTACATCGTGGATGGACAGGATGGGGTTCTCTGCACCCAACTGCCAGCAGCGGTCGATCACTTCCTGAGCACGACGTTGCATCTCAGGATTGCCGCGTTGCACCGAATCGAAGTCCAGATTTTCGGCATTACTGCCGGTATCCATACTGGAAGCCGCACCACCACCCAAACCGATCAACATGCCAGGGCCACCCAAATGCACAACCAAAGCACCTACCGGCAGATCGTGTTTGTGCGTATGGATAGCGGAAATATTGCCCACGCCGCCCGCCAACATGATGGGCTTGTGATAACCACGCATCTCGCCGCTGACGTTTTCTTCAAAAGTGCGGAAATAGCCCGTCAGATTGGGACGACCGAATTCGTTATTGAATGCAGCACCGCCCAAGGGACCGTCCAGCATGACTTGCAGCGCAGTGACGATGCGCGAAGGTTTACCATAAGGAGTAGATGCCCCCTTCTCGATTCCTTCTACTCCCTTCTCATGCTTTTCCCAAGGTTGTACGAAACCAGGAATATTGAGGTTAGAGACTGAGAAGCCTGTCAGACCTGCCTTAGGACGTGAACCTGTTCCGGTCGCGCCTTCGTCGCGAATCTCACCACCGCTACCTGTCGCTGCACCAGCGAATGGCGCGATGGCAGTTGGATGGTTATGCGTCTCGACCTTCATCAAGGTGTGCGTCAGCTCTTCGCTAAAGGCATAGCTGCCATCCTCACGCGGATAAAAACGTTCCACGCGTGCGCCTTCGATGACGGAGGAGTTATCCGAATACGCCACCACTGTGCCGGTTGGGCTGACCTTGTGGGTGTTACGTATCATGCCGAACAAGGACATGTCCTGTGCCTGACCATCAATCACCCAGTCGGCGTTGAATATCTTGTGGCGGCAGTGTTCGGAGTTGGCCTGTGCGAACATCATCAACTCGACGTCGGTCGGATTGCGTTTCAGCTTTTTGAAGTTCTCTACCAGATACTCAATCTCATCAGAGGACAGCGCCAAACCCATTTCGCGGTTGGCTGCTTCCAAGGCTGCATTTCCACCTTGGAGTACATCGACGGTAGCCAGTGGCTGTGATGCGCTATGTTTGAAGATCTTCTCGGCCGAACTTTCAACATCACTCATCACCGATTCGGTCATACGGTCATGCAACAAAGGTGTAACGGCGGCGACTTCAGCCTTGCTCAAGCCCTTGCCGCTGTTGCTATTCAGGTAATACACCACGCCGCGCTCGATGCGCTCCACGCTGGTTACACCACAATGCTGGGCGATGTCGGTGGCCTTGGTAGACCATGGTGAGATCGTACCTAAACGCGGCACCACCAACAGACGTGTTGCATTATCAGCATGCCTTGGTTCGCCAGCACGCTTGTCCAGACCCAACACCTTATCCAACAGGCTAGCTTGGGCAGATGACAGCTTGGCGGAATGCAAGGCGCTGAAGTAACAATGTCGGGTATCGAGCAAGCTCACAGTAGGTGCGGCGGTGGCCAGTGCTGCGCGAAGTTTTTCCAGACGAAATGCGGATAGGGCGGAGATGCCGACAGAGACTCTAAACATAGCGGTGACGGTGATAATAAATTTGGAGCGCGATTATACTATGCACCCACCGCAAACCTAGCCCGAGTTGAACATGGATAAACGCAAGGCGTACGGCCCGTCGAAAACAATCACTCGCAAACAGGTCGCAGCCCTGATTCCGCAACGCCCTAAAGACAGCCATAAAGGCATGTTTGGTAGCGTCGTCGTCATCGGTGGCGCAGATGGCATGCTCGGCGCACCACTACTGGCGGCACGAGCGGCACTCAAGCTAGGCGCGGGCTGCGTGCATGTAGGGCTGCTGGCTGGCAACGCCCCCACGGTCGATACCGCCCAACCCGAATTGATGTTGCACCGTGCCGCAGCGGCATTGCGACTGCCGCAAGCAAATGTCATCGCCATCGGCTGTGGCATGGGAACTAGCCTTGCGGCACATAAGCTGTTGCACGATGCACTGGCCAGTCCCGCCGCGCTGATACTGGATGCCGATGCGCTCAATATCTTGGCGCTACGTCCCGACCTAAGTACCTTGGTGGCCGCACGCTCAGCCGCAACTCTACTCACGCCACACCCTGGCGAAGCCTCAAGACTATTGGCTTGCGAGACTAAGGACATACAACAGAACCGCGAGCCCGCAGCGATAGAACTGAGCGTGCGCTACCATGCTAGTGTGGTACTCAAGGGCGCAAACAGTGTGATCGCGACTCGCGATGGCAGCCTCTATCTCAACAAGACTGGCAATCCGGGCATGAGCGCGGCGGGCATGGGAGACGTACTCACCGGCATGGTGGCCGCCCTCATCGCACAAGGTATGCAAACCGATGACGCACTCATCGCAGCGGTCTATCTGCATGGGGCGTCGGGTGATGAACTCGCCAAGCAACATGCGCGCATCGGCATGACCGCCAGCGAACTGACCGACTGTGCACGCTGGCTATACAACACAATGGCGGAGGCCTAAATATGAGCGACATCATTGCACGTTACCTATTCGTCATCGTCGCCTGCATCGCCTTACTGATAGGCTTGCAGGTACCTAATTTCGTAGACCAATACCACAAACGCGTGGATGCTCATCTGCGTGAAGTCAGCATCAATCTACAACCCTTCCAAGACATTGCGAACAAGTTCTTCGGCGGAGATATGGACAAGCTCATCGCGCTGCATCACAACAGCGGTGAAAAAGCGTTCCAAGAAGAAGGCGCCGCGATCTCGCAGTTACTGCAACGCAAAACGCGCTTCACTGCCGACCTTGCTGCACTCGAAACCAACCTCCCCACTCAAGCTTGGCATGTACTGATGCACGGCGACCGCGAGATGCGGAACGAAGTCATCGCGCAATACAGCTATGCCGTGCCGCTGGATAAAGACGCCTTGCTGTTCGGAGGCGGACTTGCGTTGATGGTGTTGGTCTTGATGGATCTGCTGTTGGGCTTGGCACGGTTGATCTTCATACGCGGCTCGCGTTCCCCGCAGGCTCGATAATCATTACAATGCGCGCCCGCCTAGCTGTGGCGGTGTACAAAATCATCTGAATACTATGAGCTCTTCTATCGACATCTCCGAACAAGCTGGCGTGCGTTTTCTGCACTTCGGCTCAACCTGGGTACAGGGCGCGATGCGCATCGCACGCCCGTGGAATCTAGAACTGGAATACACCCGCGAGATGATGGCCTCGCTGCTACTGCGCGACGAGAGCCGCTGGCCTCGCAAAATTTTGCTAATCGGGCTAGGCGCGGCTTCGCTGACCAAATTCCTCTACAAATTTCGTCCATTGGCACATCTGACTGTCGTCGAGATTGAGCCTCGTGTAGTGGCTGCTGCACGCCAATTCTTCAAACTACCAGAGGACCATATGCGCATCAATATGGTGATAGGTGATGGCTTCGATTATGTGTTCGAGACCGATAAAAAATTCGATCTAATCTTAGTCGATGGCTTCAATGAGCACGCCCATCCTGGTGGCTTAAACACCCTACCCTTCTATCAAGCATGCCGCACCCGTTTGAGCGAACAAGGCATCTTGGCAGTCAATTTAATTGGCTTGAGCCGTGGCGTGATGGGCGGCTTCGCCT
>JBBQKX010000092.1:0-6908 GCA_038327315.1 Burkholderiales bacterium
GTGATATCACTCTGCTGCATCACGCGTTGACCATCTTCTTCCTGATAACTCGCGGCACGACCACCGTGCTCGGCGACCAGCACATCATCCAGATACAGTTCCAATTTGGACACATCTAAATCGCCCACGCCCGCATAACCAATCGCGGCCAAGATACGACCAAGGTTAGGATCTGATGCAAAGAATGCAGTTTTAACTAAAGGTGAATGTGCGATGGCATAACCTATCTTCTTACATTCCGCCTCGTCTCTACCGCCCTCCAGTTTGATGGTGATGAATTTGGTAGCACCTTCGCCATCACGGACGATAGCCTGTGCGAGAAACAAGGCGACTTCGCTCACAGCAGCCAGCAAACTCGTATATGCACTACTGTGTGCGGTATCAATCTCGGCCATGCCGGACCGGCCTGTAGCAATCAGCATCAGTGCGTCATTTGTAGAGGTATCGCCATCCACTGTGATGCAGTTGAAGGAACGGTTACAGGCGACACTCACCATCTGCTGCAACAGTGGCTGGCAGATTGCGGCATCGGTCGCGATATATCCCAGCATGGTGGCCATATTCGGGTGAATCATGCCCGAACCCTTTGCGATACCGGTGATGGTGACTTGCACACCATCTATGACGACTTGCTTAGAGATTGCCTTAGCCACAATATCGGTGGTCATAATGGCGTGCGCCGCGTCGTGCCAATTCCCTTCCTTGGCATTAGCCACTGCAGCTGGCAGTCCTGCCGCAATCTTATCTATAGGCAGTGGCTCCATAATTACGCCGGTAGAGTAAGGCAGTATTTGCTCCGGCTTGCAGCCCAATAGACCTGCCAGCGCGGCGCAAGTAGCATGCGCATCTGCCATACCCTGCTCGCCCGTTCCCGCGTTCGCATTACCGGTATTGACCACCAAAGCACGCACACCTAAAGCATTGGCGAGATGCGCTTTAGCAACCGTGACCGGCGCCGCACAAAAACGGTTGGTAGTGAATACGCCAGCGACGCGCGTACCCGCGCTCAGCTGTATCACCAGCAAATCTTTACGCTCAGCACGCTTAATGCCTGCACAGGCTATACCCAGAGAAACGCCCGCAACGGGCAATAGTTGTGCCGCAACGGGCGATGTCAGATTCACAGGCATGTGATTTTTCCTCGACTGAATGTATACGTCCCGAGACCAGCCCGGGACGCGAGAGTACAGCGACTGCGTGTTACTTAGTAACGACCTTTGGAACCAAAGATGTAGTTACTCATTTCAACAGCCTGCATATTCATGCGACGAACGATGCCATGCACATTACGCACTACCCCGCGCATCACGCGATACATGATCATAGGATGGCTATTGATCAGAGATTCGAAGCGTTTACGCTCTAGACTCAGCACTTGAGTCTCACCCATCGCAAACAATGTCGCGCTGATGTGCGATGCTGCGCCACCCACGAAAGTGATAATGCCAGCTAGATCGCCTGGACGCAGCACATGGATGTTGGATACTTCGCCGCTGTTCTGAATCTTTACTTCGATCTCGCCCTTAGCCAAGATAAACAGATTGTCGTGACCTTCGTCACCTGGCTTAGTGATTTGCTCACCAGCGGAGTAAGACTTCACTTCAAACAAACTCGCCAAAATCTGCACTTCTGCGTCGCTTAATTCTTCTGTAATCGTTGAAGTGCGCAGAGTATCAATCACTAATGACATCACATTCTCCCTTATTAATTAACTTAATTTACCATGACACTGCTTATATTTTTTCCCCGAACCGCATGGGCATGGATCATTGCGGCCGATCTTCTCTCCTACTCTGACAAACGGGGCAGCTTCGCTATCCGTTGTTCGAGCCAATGCTTCTTCATAATCGGCGTGATGATACTGCACATTTTCAGGCGCAGGGGTTGCTTCTACTTGCGATACATCTTCTTCGCTGCGAACTTGAACACGCATCAACACCTGGGTCACTTCGAATTTGATTGCTTCTAGCATAGTGGCAAACAATTCAAAGGCTTCGCGCTTGTATTCCTGCTTAGGATTCTTCTGCGCATAACCGCGCAGATGTATACCCTGACGCAAGTGATCTAGCGCTGAAAGATGCTCGCGCCAGTGTTGATCGAGACTCTGCAGCATGATGGCACGCTCGTAGTGATGGATGTTCTCCTGACCGACTAAATCGACTTTAGCCTGATAGGTTACGCGGGCATGCTCTCGAATACGTTCTGCAACACCTGCAAGATCGAGCGTCTTCTCGGATTCCAGCCATTGCGCAACTGCCTGCTCTAGTGCGAAATCAGCTGCTAAGGTCTTTTCCAGCGCGGGTGCATCCCATTGCTCTTCCATGCTACCAGGAGGCAGATGAATATCCACTGTGCTCTGCAATACACCGTCCCGCATCGCAGCGATGGTCTCACTGATATCACCACTTTCCAGCAACTCTGTACGTTGTTGGTATATCACCTTGCGTTGCTCATTGGCGACATCGTCATATTCTAATATCTGCTTACGCATATCGTAGTTGCGTGCCTCGACTTTGCGCTGCGCATTCTCGATAGCACGAGTCACCCAGCTATGCTCGATGGCCTCGCCTTCTGGCAACTTGAACTTATTCATGATTGCTGCAACACGGTCAGAAGCGAAGATACGCAGCAACGGATCTTCCAAAGACAAGAAGAAGCGGCTAGAGCCGGGGTCACCCTGACGACCGGCACGACCGCGTAACTGATTGTCTACGCGACGTGATTCGTGGCGCTCAGTACCGATGATGTGTAAACCGCCGCTGGCCAGCACCTGCTCATGTATAGGCAACCATTCGTTCTTCATGTCTGCGATGCGTTGCAACTTTTGCGCCTCATCCATGTTTGCATCTTCACGCACTTGCTCTAGCTGCTTCTCTATGCTGCCGCCCAATACAATATCGGTACCACGACCCGCCATATTGGTGGCAATAGTCACCATCTTAGGACGACCCGCTTGGGCGATGATCTCTGCCTCGCGCTCATGTTGCTTGGCATTCAATACCTGATGCGGCATGTCGATGCGCTGCAGATAGTCAGACAATAACTCCGAGTTCTCGATAGAGGTCGTACCCACTAAGACCGGCTGACCGCGCTCATAACAATCTTTGACATCTGCGATTACAGCCAGATATTTTTCTTTGGTGGTGAGGTATACCTTATCCATCTGATCCTTGCGGATGGTAGGGCGATGCGGCGGGATAATCACTGTTTCTAAGTCATATATCTGCTGAAACTCATACGCCTCAGTATCAGCCGTACCCGTCATACCGCCCAACTTCTCGTACATGCGGAAGTAGTTCTGGAAGGTGATAGACGCCAGCGTCTGATTCTCTTTCTGTACAACCACACCTTCTTTGGCTTCAACAGCTTGGTGCAAACCATCAGACCAACGACGACCCGACATCAAACGTCCAGTGAATTCGTCGACGATTATGACTTCGTTGTTCTGCACCACATAGTGCTGGTCACGTAAGTACAAATTGTGCGCACGCAACGCGGCATACAGGTGATGTATCAACGAGATATTGGCTGGATCGTACAAACTACCGCCCTCAGGCAGCAGCCCCGCCTTGCTAAGCAACTGCTCTGCGTGTTCGTGACCTATCTCACTCAGCAATATCTGCTGACTCTTTTCATCCACACTAAAGTCGCCGGGGCTTTCTTCATCCGCCTGACGACGCAATTGCGGCGCGAGTTGATTCATGTGCGCATAAATCTCTACATCATCTTCTGCTTGACCAGAGATGATCAAAGGGGTACGAGCCTCATCAATCAGGATCGAATCGACTTCATCGACTACCGCAAAATTTAGACCACGCTGGAAACGCTCTTCGCGCTGCGTTGCCATGTTGTCACGCAGATAATCAAAACCGAATTCATTGTTGGTGCCGTAGGTAATATCCGCAGCGTATGCGGCTTGCTTATCGCGCGCATCCATCTGCGACAGCACCACGCCCACCGACAACCCTAGGAAACGGTACAACTTACCCATCCATGCTGCGTCACGACTGGCGAGGTAGTCATTGACTGTCACCACATGCACACCACGCCCCGAAATTGCATTCAGATAACATGGCAGCGTCGACATCAGCGTCTTACCTTCACCAGTCCGCATCTCGGCGATCTTGCCGAAGTGCAACACCATGCCGCCTATCAGTTGCACATCATAGTGGCGCATGCCTAGTGCGCGCAGACTTGCCTCGCGTACCACAGCAAAGGCTTCCGGCAATAGCTGATCTAGTGTCTCGCCCTGCTGAAAACGCTGCTTAAAGTTCTCCGTCTTCTCTCGCAACTCATCGTCGCTGAGTTTATTGAATGTCGCTTCAAGCTTATTGATGGAGATGACGGTAGCGCGATATTGCTTGAGCAATCTGTCGTTACGGCTACCGAAGATGTTTTTTAATGCTTTGGAAATCATATTTCGTTTTCTTGGCCACAATTAAAAAGGCGAGGTATGAAATCACCTCGCCCCAAAATAAAGTCATATAGCTTCAACTCGATGCGTTCTTCAAAAAGCGCACGGGATTTTGGGCGATACCTCTATAACGAATTTCAAAATGCAGATGGTTGCCCGTAGAGCGTCCGGTACTGCCAACTTCTGCGATTTTCTCGCCACGTCTTACAACTTGCCCCACTTTTACCAACAACTTAGAAGCATGGGCGTATCTGGTGATAATCTCATTACCATGATCAATCTCGACCATATTACCATAGCTAGAGTTCATATCGGCGTATGAGACTACGCCACCTGCAGATGCATAGATAGGTGTACCTTCAGGCACCACATAATCCACGCCCTCATGCATCGCACTCAAACCATTAAAGGGATCGACACGCCAACCGAAGTTGGACGAGTACCAACCATCGCGCACTGGCGCCACCGAAGGTAACAATTTTTTACTTAATTGATTCTGCATCAACATGGTCTGCAAAGCAGACATCTTGTCACTACGGTCGCTTAAAACCAATGTCAGGTTCTGCACTTCGCGCGACAAATCGTCGACATTGATCTCTTCACTAGCCGAGGTAACCAAGGGTCCACCTTGCGGACTAGGCTTATCGAAGGAGAACTCTTCTGGCTTCATTCCCGAAATCTTGGCTAGGCGCCCACCCAAAGTGTCTAGACGTTGCATCTGCGATTGCATCTGACCAACCTTGGCCGCCATTCCTTGTAAGCTAGCCTGCACATAAGCCAACTGTCTTTGCTGCTCAGCTTCGCGACCACTGAGCAAGATGGCACGTGCGGTATCCCCCAGACTTTCAGGGGCAAAGCGTAGCAATACGTTCTGTAACGCGCTGGCGAACAGCATCGTCACGACCATCAGTACAAATAGTGCCAATGCGATCTGCTTACCACCCAAAGTAATACTTCGGGTCTTAGCCCTACCGTTTGAAACTATAATGATGTTCATGATCACTCCCTTATTTGTGCATAACTAGCCGTGACACTCGCCCTCAAAGACCTCCTGAGCGACAGTACGGAATTCCGTACCATCCTTAGCAAAGCACATGCTCTGTACGCCTTACAACAACAACTTATAGCGCTACTACCACCCAATCTCGCCCCATATTTTCAAGTTCTGGGGATGGAGTTTGGCACACTGACAATCGCTGCCAGCAATGCCACCGTCGCCGCAAAAATTCGCCAAAATACACCCGAACTCGTTGACAAATTTAAGAAAATGGGGGCTGAGGTTAACGGAATACGCGTCAAGGTGCAAGTCTCATACCCTCTACCCGCCAGTAAGAATAAAGCTCGGCAGCTAAGTCACACTGCAAAAGAGGGCATCAAACAACTTGAAGCGAGTCTGCCTGACTCACCCCTTAAGGATGCTTTACATCGCATGTCCAGCGGCAACAAGACGGGGCGCAAATCGTGACTGCATGACGTCTGGATACTGAGAAGAACACTATCTCAACAGCCATCTTGCCCTTGTTTTAATCAGAAATTAGCACATACATCGCTGGGATTTCAGCTCAAAAATCAACTTGCCCGCAAAAACTCCATACCGCCCATATACGGACGCAACACCTCAGGGATACGCACACTCCCGTCTGCTTGTTGATTGTTTTCCAGCACGGCGACCAAAGTCCGGCCCACGGCGAGGCCAGAACCATTCAGGGTATGCAGCAATTCCGGCTTGCCCTGAGCATTTCGGAAGCGCGCTTGCATACGACGCGCTTGAAAGGCTTCAAAGTTTGAACAAGAAGATATTTCGCGATATGTGTCTTGCGCAGGCAACCAGACCTCGATGTCGTATGTTGTCGACGAGGAAAAACCGATGTCACCCGTGCAAAGTTTGACCACACGGTAATGCAGCCCGAGCTTTTGCAATATGGTTTCGGCGTGACCCAACAAAGTTTCCAACGCCGCAGTCGATTCATCGGGATGCACCATCTGCACCAGCTCGACTTTATCGAACTGATGCTGACGTATCAGGCCGCGCGTGTCGCGTCCCGCCGAGCCCGCCTCACTGCGGAAACAAGGCGTATGCGCCACGAACTTCATCGGCAGATTCTCCAACGGCGTGATGGTGTCACGCACCATGTTAGTCACGGGGACTTCGGCAGTCGGAATTAGATAGTAATACCTTTCACTTAAAGCAATCTGTGCAAGATTGTTATGTTCTAGTGTCGGATCCAAGAATTTAAATTGAGCCTTAAACAAATCTTCTTCAAACTTAGGCAACTGCCCTGTACCTCGCATGGATGCCGCGTTCACTAAATACGGCACATACACTTCTGTGTAGCCGTGTTGATCGCTATGTGTATCCAACATGAATTGCGCCAAGGCACGATGCAATCGCGCTAAACCGCCCTTCAGCAATGAAAAGCGTGCGCCAGAAATCTTAGTGGCGGTCTCGAAGTCTAGTCCGCCCAAGCCTTCGCCTAGGCTGACGTGATCTTTA
>JBBQKX010000093.1:0-6894 GCA_038327315.1 Burkholderiales bacterium
GCACCACGAATAGACTGATGATAGTAGAAGTGATCAAGCCGCCTATCACCGCAGTCGCCATTGGCATACGGAAGCTGGGGTCCGCCCCCAAACCCATCGCAATCGGCAACATACCCGCACCCATAGCTATAGTGGTCATCACGATGGGTCGTGCACGCTTATTACATGCGTCTAGCAATGCTTCCAAACGACTCATCCCAAAATCGCGGCGCGCCATGATGGCGTACTCCACTAACAAAATGGAGTTCTTAGTTACGATACCCATCAGCATCAGCAGACCGATCAAGGAAGGCATAGAGAAGCTGCTGTGCGTGACCAGCAATGCCACGAAGGCGCCACCAAAAGCGAAAGGCAGAGCGGCCAAAATGGTGACTGGTTGCAAGAAGTCTTTAAACAACAGCACCAGCACGATGTAGACGCACATCACCCCCGTGAGCATGGCTAGACCGAAGCTACCAAACAATTCTTGCATACGCTCCACGTCGCCAGAAGCTGCGCGCTTAACACCATTGGGCAACACCTTTAAACTCGGTAACTGATTCACTTCTTTGAGTACGTCTCCTAGCTGTCTGCCGTTCAACTCGATGTTGATGGCAACGTTGCGACTGCGATCCAAACGACTGATTTGAGCAGAGCCACTGCTCACACTGATATCAGCGACATTGCCCAACATCACATTGCCCGACTTGCCGCGCACTGGCAGACGTGACAGCACATCGATGTGCTGACGTGCCGAGTCTGGCATGGAGACACGGATAGGAACTTGGCGTTGTGGCAGGTTCAACTTCGCCAGTGCCACACTGTAGTCTCCAGCCGTCGCGATGCGCACTGCTTCACCCACGCTCTCCGCCGTTACACCTAGGTCGGCCATGCGTGCGTAGTCAGGTTTGATGCTAATTTCGGGACGTACCAGACTGGCAGTCGAGGTAACGTTACCGATACCTTTGATGGTACGTATCTCGCGCTCGACTGCGCGCACCGCATCGGTCAGCGCGACTGCATCATCGCTCTTCAACAACAGTTGCAACTTTTCACCGTTGTCACCCATACCGATTGCAACACGCACACCTGGCAAAGATTGCAATTTATCGCGTATCAGTTTTTCCACACCACCTTGGGTTAACTTACGTTCCGAACGATGGGTGAGCTTTACAGTGAGGTTAGCCTTACGTACATCCGCCTCACTACCTGCCGAGAACAAGTCGCCACCAGCACCCCTACCTACAGCAGTAAATACCTGCTTTACATCCGCCATCTGCATCAACAATGTACGTGCTTGCTCTGCGATGGCCTTGCTGTCTTCCAATGTACTACCCGGTGGTAATTCCAATGTCACTTGCGTCTGCGCACGATCTGCGGGCGGCACGAAACCACTCGGCAAAAGAGGAATGAGCATCAAAGAGCCCACAAAGAAAGCAATCGCCATTAGTGTGGTCTGCCAACGATGCGACAAACACCAGCGAGTACTGTGCAGATACCAAGTCATCAACTTGCTGTCCTTCTCCTCTTGTGGATTAGGCTTAAGCATATAAGCCGCCATCATTGGTGTGAGCAAGCGTGCTACCACCAGCGAGGCCATGATGGCCAAAGCTGCCGTCCAGCCAAACTGCTTGAAGAATTTACCTGGTATGCCCGCCATGAATGCGGTCGGCAAAAACACCGACACCAAAGTGAAGGTGGTTGCAACCACTGCCAGACCAATCTCATTGGTCGCTTCCATCGCCGCTTGGAACGGTGATTTACCCATGTGCAGATGGCGCGCGATATTTTCTATCTCGACGATGGCATCGTCGACCAAGATACCAACCACTAAAGCGAGCGACAACAGAGTCACCGTATTGAGCGTAAAGCCTAAATACTGCATACCGATGAAGGTGGGAATGACCGACAGCGGCAAGGCCGCAGCCGAGATGAAAGTAGCTCTGAAATCACGTAAGAACCACCACACCACCAACACCGCCAACAGTGCGCCCTCATACAGTAGATGCATAGAACCTTCGAAGTTCTCTTGCACACGCGCAACGGAGTCGAAGGCCTCACTGATCTTCATGTGGCCATGTTCTTCGTTGAGTTTATCTACCGCTTTACGCACCGCTTCAGCCACCGTCACCTCACTACTACCCTTGGTGCGTGTGATCTCGAAGGCGATCACGGATTTACCATCCAGTGCAGCAAAGGAACGGCGCTCCATATTGCCATCCCGCACCGTCGCTAACTGATCCAGTCGATAATGTCTGCCGTCTGGTAACACGATATCCATCGCGGCCAACTCCTCCACGCTATTTACTGTCGCCAACGTACGTACTGCTTGCTCGGCGCCACCTAAGTCGGCACGACCGCCGGAGGATTCTTGCTGCACTTTTTTGATTTGACGTGAAATGTCAGCAATAGCGACATTCAGTGCTTGTAACTTGAGTGGGTCGATCTCGACCAGCACTTCTCTATCCACACCACCGATGCGCGATACCTTGCCCACACCTTTGACAGCCAAAAGTGTTTTGGAGATATCGTTATCGATGAACCAGGAAAGATCCTGCTCATCCATGCGATCCGACGCGATGCTGTAGGTGAGGATGGGTCGTCCTGAAGTGTTCACCTTGGAGATGATGGGTTCCTTCATGTCACTCGGCAGTTCTGAACGAATACGACTGATGGCATCGCGCACATCATTCACTGCCTCGGAGACATCTTTTTCAAGATTGAATTCCACCGAGACCAGCGCCGAACCATCGGTGATATTGGCATAGACATGCTGAACCTGTCCCAGACTGGCGACCGCGTTCTCAATCTTGCGCGCGACCTCAGTCTCCATCTGTGCAGGTGCCGCACCTTCCAGTTTCGCAGTGATGGTCACTACCGGCAATTCGATATCGGGAAAGTCCTGCACCATCATCGCCTTGTAGCTACCCAAGCCCACTAATGTGAGCATGATGAACAACAGGATAGATGGGATAGGGTTGCGTATCGCCCAAGCAGAAAGATTCATATCAGCTCCCTGATTTCAGTTCTAACGACATGATGCTTGCCGCCTTGGGTTTTTCCGTGACGATACGGACCATGTCGCCATCGTTAAGAAATCCAGCCCCACTATCAACCAACTGCGCATCTGCTGTGATGCCACTTGTCACTTCTATGCGATCGCCTTGACGACGACCCGTGACCACTTTGATCTGCGATACACGACTATCCTTGCCCACCTTGTAGACATAGGCATAACCATCACGCATCACCACCGCTTTCTGTGGGATGGTCAATGCATCGGACTTGCCGAGCTCGAACTCACCTTCGGTATACATGCCGGCGCGCAGATTCTTGTTATCCAAAATCGCGATGTAGACATAACCATTACGCGTGCTGCTATCGAGCGCGGGTGCAATACGCGTTACGACACCTTGCACGCTATCTTTGTCCGCACGCACCGCTACCTTTTGGCCTATGCGTACTTGTAACATCTGCTTTTCAGTCAACTCAGCACGCCACTCAAGCTTACCTTGGCGGATCAAGCGGAACATCTCAGCCCCTTGCTGCGAGACCGAGCCCAGCGTCGCATTTCGTGCCGAAATCAGACCATCATCAGGCGCGATGATATGGGTGTAGCGCACCTTCAAACGTGCACTCTCCAGTCGTGCTTTTGCAGCATTCATCTGTGCCCTAGCGATGGCTGCACCGTTGACGAACTGTTGCAACTCCTGCGCACTCATCACACCAGAATCCTTGATCTTTAGAGCACGTTGCGCATTAGCTTCGGCTTCGTTATAGCGTGCGCTGGCTTCGTCAAAAGAAGCTTGTTGTTGCTGCATCTCGGCAGACAGTGTCTCGTCAGACAGGCGCGCCAACTCTTCACCTTTCTTGACTCGGTCGCCCACGTTGGCATGCATTTCAACCAGACGCACACCGCCGACTTCGGCACCTATGATGGCTTCTTGCCAGGCCAATACTGAACCACTAGCCTTTACCTGTTGTGGCCATTTTTCGGTGCTGGGTACTACCGCCGTTACAGTCAATGCAGGCTTGATCTCATCGGCGACTGCTTGAGGTTTTTTGCCACCTCGCAACACGACCACGACTACGACTGCAATCACAATGACGGCGAATAAGATATATCCCTTTTTACTCATGATGCACTCCCAGTTTGCTTAGCTGCTGCTTGTTCTTGTTCGCCTTCTGACTGCCAACCGCCACCTAAAGCTTTATACAAAGCGATCCATGCGGAAACAGTTTCGCGCTCAAAGGCTGCGGCGTTATCCTGTGCTTGCAAACTGGCACGCCGCGCATCCTCCAGCGCTGCACGATTCGCCAATCCTGCGTTGTAACGAGTTTCAGTGGCAGCATATAGATACTGATAACTTTGTTGTCCTATGTGCGCGTTGCGTGAGCGTTCATTCGCCACATTTAAGCGTACTAGGTTATCTTCGACATTGCGCACAGCTTCTCGCACAGTCTTGTGATAGCTGGCCAAGGCAAAATCGTAACGCGCCTGTGCAGCATCAACAAAAGCGCTGGCCCGCCCACCGCTAAATAACGGGATAGTCAAGGCTGGGCCGAAGGACCAAGTTGGCACATTCGCTGTTTGCCCACCTTGTGATATTTGATTGTTCGCTACTGAGCCCATCAGTGTCAGGCTGGGGTATAGCGCGGCTTTGCTGGCACCAATGTCAGCGCTAGCTGCAGCCACATTCATCTCCGCCATCGCCACATCGGGACGTTGACTCAAAGCGCGCGCGGCGACACTGCTCACGTCTACATCGCTAGGGACTGGAATATGCCCGTATTGGGATGACAAACGTTGTTGTAACTCATTCTGTTCGATACCGGTGAGCGCAACCAGCCTGTGCTGCACGCGAGCACACTCACCCTGCTTGGCAGCATAAGTGGAATCTCCATCTGCCTCTCCCGCCTGCGCGCGTGCCGTATCCATAGCTGATGCAAGTCCGGCACTCTCCTTGATGTTAGTCAGTTCACGCACACTACTGCGGGACTGACGCGCTTGCTCGGCCAAGGTCAAACTCGCTTCGCACTGGCGCAGTTCTACATAAACATCCGCGACCTCGGCGGCGAGTGAGATACGCGCATCATGCCAAGCAGCGTCATTGGCGTCGTATCTGGCCCGCGCTGCTTCGGCTGTGCGGCGATTCTTGCCGAACAAATCCAGCTCCCAACTCGCATCGAAACCTACTTTGTTATTGGTCTGCAAGATCACTTGTCTTCCGAATGCCATACGGCTACGAGTGGAACTCGCCCCCACAGACAGGCTAGGATAATAGATACCCGTGCTGGCACTGACATTGGCACGTGCCTCATTCATTTTGGCCAAAGCCATATCTAAGTTGGGGCTGGTTTTTTCGCTGTCCTTGATCAACGCAGTCAACAGAGGATCGTTCAACTGCTCCCACCAGCGATTCAGATCCTCCAGCTTACCGCCATGAGGGAGTGTGCTATGCCACTCAGTAGGCGCTGACTCAGGGCGCTGATAGTCTGGCCCTACCGCGCAAGCACTCAAGGCTAGCGCACTCATTGCAAAACCCCACATACGCATACTCATTTTTTTTCCTTACGCTCCAACGCGCGGCGTTTGCGCTCAAAGGTGATCAAAGCTACGGCATATTCTACTAATCTAGACACCATCATTACGCGGGCCTTTTTGCCATGCAAAAGATTCGGTGCGAGATGATCCACAGTATCCGCACTATGCACATAGGTGATACCCAAGCCCACCAAACTAAAACTCAAACGCTGTACTTCCAGATCAGGTTTCTGCAATCCAAATTCGCGACACAGCATCGCCTCCAACCTGTCGTGATTGGGACGTATCGCGCTGGCCATCGCATCTCCCAATACACCGCTAGGCTCGACCTCCTCACGCGCATGCAAACGCATGAACAGATACAACATGGGATCTGCTTCTTTGGGTAAGGGAAGCAAGGATTCGTAAAAAACCTGCAACATCTCCTGCAATGAGATGTTGTCTATCTCCAAGGGGGGGGATTTTTCTGCATCACGCAGAAAAGGCAAACGGAACACCTCTCGGTATAGTTCTGCCTTATCACCAAAGTGGTAATGAATGGAAGCGAGATTGACTTGAGCACGACTGCAGATTGCACGCGTGGTTGCGGCGTGATATCCCACTTCGGAAAAAACCTCCAGCGCAGCCTGTAACACGCGCCAGCGGGTCTCTTCCTGATTACTGGGTTTATAGCCGAACCAACCTTGTGCAGCTTGCATCAGAGGACAGACAGCTTTAGTTATAGTGCTCATCACGCCGTCCATGGAAAAAGGTGGCGCAGAATAATTCAGTCAAATGATTAAGTCAAATGATTGAAACGGGCGACTTAATCCAAAACTTTAACTACGCTTGTGATGCAAACAAACCCACCCTGCCCTCTAGTGCCAACATCTTCACTTCATGGCGTGGCAAAGAGCTGACATCCAGACTAGCCAGATATTGCTGCATAGAGACCAGCTCATATCCCTGCGCTTGCCAGCCTACTAATAACTTCTCGAAGATGGGCATCCACTTCCCGCCTTCCAGTTCAGCATGCAGGGTATAGACCTGTGACTGCTCGCTACTGGCAGTCAAGGCCAACATGTGATCAGCGATGTTATCTAGCGTGATGCCATCGCGATTGACCAACTCATCTAGCGTAGGCAGCGTGGTAGGCAGTTGCGGACAAGCAATGATCTCAGCATTAAAAGTCGGTATAAAAGGATGCGTACCCCGCGTATCCGAACTATAGGAGAAGCCTTTGCGCTGCATAGCACGCAAGGCATGACGATTCATCTGCCAACCTGCTGCAGCGTGCGCGTGCGGCGCATCTCCAAAAATCTCAGTGTAACGATCGATGGCACGCTGCAATTCCTGATAGGTCCATGCCTCATCTTTGTCGGCCACCGAAT
>JBBQKX010000094.1:0-6749 GCA_038327315.1 Burkholderiales bacterium
TGGGGGGTGCGGAAAACGCCCATTTCGTCAGCTTCTGCCAAGGCGTCACCCGCAGCACGGTAGGCCGGAACCCCGCGTGGTGTGGGGATTTCAGGCAAGAAAAAGGGCTCGGAGATTATCCGAGCCCTTCAATTTGGTGGATGTTGGTGACTTAAAACGCATACCGTTGGCCGTTACGTCCCCGAAGCCTGTCATTGAAATCCACGGCAGCGTCAAAGTCACCAATCCTTCATTTATCTTGTACTGCACGCCAACGGGCAGCGTCAAAATCTGAGTCGTATTGGAAGACCCATACTTTCCCGAGCTATATTCTGCGCCCACTGAAAATCCAAAATCCGATTCTTCACTTGCCACCGCACAATTGCATGCAAAAGCGGTAAGCAATCCCACCACCAATCCAGCTACTTGATTCGTATGCATGTTGCTCTCCGCATCTATACGGGCTGGCGATACAGACAAATTGAAGAATTAAAATCCAACCCCAGAATGAATTGCGGCGAGATTTACTCGCCGCCCTTGTTCAGATTAACGTCCCTGTCTGCCGGAACCCATACCACCGCCAGGTCCCATACTTCCACCAGGTGACATGCCTCCTGCCCCCATGCCTCGACTCTGTGCTGGCGGAGCATCAGGCAACTTCACGCCTTGTGCTTTGGCACGCTCCATCATGCGCTCATGATGCTCGGCACGCACCTGCTGCCTTTCTTTCGAAGTTTTTGCCGCACGCATCTTGTCACGATACTGATCCCGCTCTTCATTGGTCATCAACTGGCTGCCATATACCCTGTCGCGATCCTGAACCTTATCCTGCTTTTGCATCTGATCCTGACTCTGCACGCGGTCCCTATCCTGATCGGCAGCAAGTGCAATGCCTCCCGATGACAGCAAGGCAACAGCCAAGGCTGAAATAAAAACTGATTTGATATGCATGATTTTTCTCCTTATATACATCGCAGCGAAAAATTCGCAACGATTGCCAGTAGTCGGCACAAAGAGGGATGGTAAATTGGCCTTGGTCCCAATCCCCGTCAAGAACGCATCAAGCCAGAGTGGTTATGCCGTGAAACTGATAGTTTATTCCGCAAGACCAGCAGAAATAATATAAGAAAATACTAATTCACTTTACCTCTCAAGGTCAAGCGACTTCTGATTGATAATCGAGTTAATAACTTGAATATTGTGTGATTACATATTAAATGTGCTGTAGCGAATTGATTCGTACCAGCTATAGTTACTTGAGCTGCAATAAAGAGAAATTCTGAATTCGAGTCCGTTCCGTCTTGCCAAGGGCTACGGTGAAATAAAAACTAGGTTTTGATTCACGCTCCCTTCGCATTGAGACCATAGTTAATATACGTGTTCGTACTATTGATAGGCGAAAGTTCAATCACCTTGAAGTGACATAGCAGATTCTGCAGTTGATACAGGAATAGGCATGTAGCACAGATTGCCTGAAACAAACTCAACGCTGTCCACTATAATTTACTAAGGAATAATAGGTTCGTGCCTGCCCTTTTGATTCGACATTGCCACCATTTCATTCGGTGCTGCTGTGCTTAAAGGTTTGGCTGTCTATCATTACTCATCACTAACTCGTATTCATAGCATATGCCTATCTCATCTGAAGACCGCGCCCAGGCGCAAAATTTACTGAACTTCATCGACGCCAGCCCCAGCCCTTGGCATGCCGTGCAGTCCATCACGCAACGTTTGCAGGCACAGGGTTTTGTGCCGTTACAAGAGAAGCTGCGTTGGAAGCTGGAAGCAGGCTGTGGCTATTACGTGGTGCGGAGTGCATCGCTGATTGCATTCAAGATTGGGCAGCAGGCTTTATCTGAAACCGGCTTGCGCATGATAGGCGCGCACACTGATTCTCCCGGCCTACGCCTCAAGACAAATGCGGCGCATGCCAGTGACGGTATGGTGCGCTTGGGCGTGGAGATATACGGCGGACCGATACTGGCGACCTTTACTGACCGCGACTTGAGTCTGGCGGGACGTGTAAATGTGCGCACTGCTGATGATTTTGAAACACGTTTGATCAACTTCGAAAAACCGCTACTGCGTCTGCCCAACCTCGCCATCCACATGAACAAAGATGTGAATGAGCAAGGCCTCAAGCTCAACAAACAAACCGAATTGCCGCTGTTGTTTGGCATGGCCGATGACAAACTTTCTGCACGTGAGCAATTCCTCACACTGCTTGCAGATACGTTAAAAGTGAAGGCAGCAGACATTCTCACCTACGAGCTGAGCGTATGCGACACACAAGCGGGAACATTCTGGGGTGCTGAGCAGGAATTCATCGCCAGCAGTCAGCTCGATAATCTCGCTTCCTGCCACGCCGCACTCACCGCTCTGCTCGCCACGGCCACGCCAGCAGCCACTTGCATCGCGGCCTTTTTTGACCATGAAGAAGTCGGCAGCGAGAGCGCGGCGGGTGCGGGCGGTAGTTTTGCTGGAGACGTAATCGCGCGCATTTCGCTGTGCCTGGGTCTGGATGAAGAACAACAGCATTGCGCTGCGGCACACAGCTTTTTCATCAGCGCGGACATGGCGCACGCCTACCAGCCTAATTTCCCCAGCGCTTTTGAGCCCAATCACCGTGTGATGGTAAATGCAGGTCCGGTGATTAAGACCAATGCCAACCAACGCTACAGCACTAATGCAGATACCGCCGCGCGCTTCATCACGCTGTGCGAAAGTGCCGGAGTGCCTTACCAGAACTACACCCACCGCACCGACCTCGGATGCGGCAGCACCATCGGCCCTATCGTTGCTGCCAACTTAGGCATCGCCAGCGTGGATATCGGCTCACCCATGTGGGCCATGCACAGTCTGCGTGAAAGCGCTGGCGTGCAGGATGTGGCCTATATGATTAGAGTGATGGAAGCCGCATTCAGTAGCTGAGATTCTGTGGAGCGCTAAAGGGCTGCCCCGCAGTTAGGCTTATCGACACAGTACAACGCGATAACGCGCTTCGCCGCTTCTCACTCTGTCGAGTGCCTTGTTGATATCAGTGAATTTGAATTTTTCGATCTCTGGTTTGATTTGGTGCAGCTTGGCAAAATCCAGCATCTTTGCAATCGTGGCAGGGCTACCCACTGGCGAACCGGACACGGAACGTTGTGCACCTATGAGTCCGAACACGCCTAGATCCAGAGGTTCCAGCGTCGCGCCGACGAAGTGCAATCTGCCCTTAGGACTTAGCGTACTCAAATATAGATTCCAATCCAGCTTGACGTTGACTGTGGAGATAATGAAGTCGAAGCGGCCAGCCGCACTCCTGATCTCGTTCACGTCACGGGAGTTCAACGTATGGTGAGCACCTAAGCTGAGTGCTTCTTGCTTTTTACTTTCGTGTGAAGTGAACGCTGTCACTTCACAACCCCACGCATTGAGAAATTTCACCGCCATATGCCCCAAGCCACCGATGCCGATCACGGCCACTTTATCGGTAGGTTTGATGCCGAATTGCACTAGCGGATTGAACACGGTGACACCGCCGCAAAACAGCGGCCCCGCCGACGCTAAATCGATGCCATCTGGAATGGGGACGACGCTATTTGACGCGGCGCGCACCTTGTCCGCAAAGCCGCCGAAATGCCCAACGATGGTGGCTTGTGCGTTGGCGCACAAGTTGTTGTCTCCAGCATGACAAAGTGAACATTCGTTGCAATAGCCCGCGTGCCAGCCTAGACCGACGACCTGCCCGACCTTCAGCTTGTTGACCTCGCTGCCGACTTTGCCTATCTTGCCCACCACTTCGTGACCAGCCACAACGGGGTAATGGCTGGCGCCCCATTCGCTGTCGATCACGCTCAAATCACTATGGCAAATTCCGCAATAGTGAACATCGATTTCCACCTCATGTGGCTTCAGTTCACCTGGGTCGTACTCGAATGGTTTAAGCGCGCCTTTGGGTTCGAATGCTGCATATGCTTTGATCATTTTGATTCTCCTAGAAGTACGAATGGTAACGTCTGAAAAACGATGAAGACTCGATGAGTGTTCAAAGGCCAACTTGGTACGCTTGCAACTGTGTCAAACATCAAACTGCAAACTCGCCAGCCGCGCATATAGCCCACTCTGTTTGCGCAGGTCTTCTGGACTGCCAGTTTCGACGACACGGCCTTGTTCCATCACTACGATGCGATCGACTTTTTGCACAGTTGCCAGTCGGTGCGCGATGACCAACGTGGTGCGGCCTTGCATCGCGGCGTTCAAGCCCTGCTGCACGAGGATCTCTGATTCAGCATCCAGCGCGCTGGTCGCTTCGTCCAGCAATAGCAGCGGTGCGTCTTTCAAGATCGCGCGCGCAATGGCGATGCGCTGACGTTGCCCGCCAGATAGCCGTGTACCACGTTCGCCGAGAAAGGTCTGATAGCCTTCCGGCAAGCGCGTGATGAATTCATCCACCAGCGCAGCTTTGGCAGCGGCCAGTACTTCTTCATCGCTTGCAGTAGGACGGCCATAACGAATGTTATCCAACGCATTGGCCGAGAAGATCACCGCGTCCTGCGGTACGATGGCAATCTTGTCGCGCAGATCATGCAGGCTCAGTTCGCGGATGTCCTGACCATTGAGCCGGATACATCCATCGCTGACATCGTAGAAGCGCAGCAACAACTGAAACAACGTCGTCTTGCCTGCACCAGAAGGACCGACCAGCGCAATACTTTCGCCGGGGGCGATATCCAGCGTCACTTGGTCGAGTGCGGCCGTCGTGGGGCGAGAGGGATAATGAAATGTCACCTGCTCGAAGCTGATCGCTGCTTGGTGTGGCTGCGGCAAATTTTGCGGCGTAGCAGTTTCGGCAATGGCCGATTCGGCGTTAAGCAGCTCAAGCAAGCGTTCGGTAGCGCCAGCCGCACGCATCACATCGCCCCACACTTCGGACATGGTACCTACCCCGCCCGCCACCAGCGCCGCGTACAGGATGAACGATGCAAGCTGACCACCGCTCATGCTGCCTTGCTGTACTTGGTTAGCACCTATCCACAGTACGAAAATGATGGTCCCCATCACGGCCGTGATGATGATGGCTGTGAGCGCGGCACGCACGCGGGTACGGCGGATGGCGGTGATGAAACTCAGCTCGGCGCTATCCGCAAATCGCTTGGACTCGCGCTGCTCCTGCGTATAAGCCTGCACCGTTGGCACAGCATTGAGTATCTCGCCTGCCAACGCCGAAGCATCGGCAATCTTGTCCTGTGATTCACGTGAAAGTTTTTTGACCTTGCGACCAATCAAAATGATGGGCAGGGTCAGCACCATCATCAGACCGAGATTCAACGAGAACAGGTAAATGCTAGTGACGGCCAGCATCACCATGCCGCCAGTAAACTGGAAAAAGCTGCGCAGCCCCATCGCGATCGAGCTACCGACCACGGTCTGGATCAGCGTGGTATCGCCGGTCAGGCGCGACAACACCTCGCCAGTTTGTAGCGTCTCAAAAAATTGTGGCGACTGGCGCAACACCCGTGCATACACTGCACTACGCAGATCAGCGGTCACTCGCTCACCCACCCAGGTAACGGTGTAATAGCGCGCGGCCACTGCCAATCCCCAGACCATCGCCAGCCCGAACAGCAGGAGAAATTGTCCGCCCAGATTTTTGCTGCCCAGTAGTGCGCTATGCGTACCGGTAGGCGAACCGAAACCAAAATCGATCAGATCGCGAAACGCGAGCGGCAATAACAACACTGTGCCAGAAGCGAGACACAACAAGACAAAGGCCAACACCACTCTGCTGCGATAGGGCCGTAAAAACGGCAGTATCTCGCGCAGTGCAGACAAGCGTTTTGCGGGGGCAGGTTTTGAGGGTGTGGTGATGATTATTCCTTTACTCGGGTACGAGGCCTAGTCGTTGTAGCATGGGCTGAGTCTGTGCATGTGCTTAATTTGTAAAGCTGTGTGAATCCTCTTTGCGCAAAACAGAAACCCAGCAATGCTGGGCTTCCACTTTTCAGCCTGTTTATCTTAAAACCGTAGCGCGCGACTTGAGTGCAAGGAGCTCGAGACAACGCTGTAATCGAGTCGCGCAGTAGGTTTTATTTATCAAACTTCATCACACCGCCTTTGCAGTCCACCTTGATGGTGTCTTTCGCAGCGTAACGTCCTTCCAGAATCAGCTTCGCTAATGGGTTCTCCAGTTGCGCTTGGATGGCGCGCTTGAGCGGACGTGCACCATACACGGGGTCGAAGCCTGCGTTAGCAATTTCGGACAATGCGGCTTCGCTAATCTCGAAAGAAATCTCCATCGCAGCAAGGCGTTTTTCCAGATACTGCAACTGGATACGCGCGATGCTCTTGATGTTCTTCTCATCGAGCGCATGGAACACGACTACCTCGTCGATACGGTTGATGAATTCAGGACGGAAGTAGTTCTTCACCTCGCCCATCACGGCCAGTTTAACCACCTGATAGTCGTCGCCTTCCATCTGCTGAATCATCTGCGAACCAAGGTTGGAGGTCATCACTATGACCGTGTTTTTGAAGTCCACGGTGCGCCCCTGACCGTCAGTCATGCGACCATCGTCGAGTGCTTGCAACAAGACGTTGAATACATCGGGATGTGCCTTCTCCACCTCGTCCAACAGGATCACGGAATAGGGTTTGCGACGCACTGCTTCAGTCAAGCCGCCACCTTCCTCATACCCCACATAGCCAGGGGGTGCGCCTATCAAGCGCGCCACAGAATGCTTCTCCATGTACTCGCTCATATCGATGCGTATCAGGTGATCCTC
>JBBQKX010000095.1:0-6453 GCA_038327315.1 Burkholderiales bacterium
GATCCAACTGATGGCATCCGCCAAATCGGCCCATTGGTGAGGTACATAACCTAGCTTACCCTTGGCAAGATAACGGTTGAACACGCTCTTTACATCTTTGCAATGTCCACTTTCAACTAAATAACGCGCGAAATGGGTGCGGCCTATCATATTGGGATTGCTCGCGTATTTATACGCGCCAGCCAAAACACCGCCCACACCCGCCTTAGCTAATTCGTCCGACATCTTTTGCGCCCGCGAACCTCGTCCGCTGCGCACACTGCTCAAGCCTTCCACCAAAGGCGGATAGTGATGATCAATATTGAGACCAACTATGTGCAAGGTATGACTGCGCCATGACACAGAGACCTCCACACCATTGACGAACTGCATGCCCAGGCTCTCGGCGACAGCGCGTGCCTCGTCCAAACCATCCACATCGTCGTGGTCAGTCAACGCCATCGCCTTGACGCCTCGACCCGCAGCACGATGCACCAACTCAGTGGGCGTCAAAGTGCCATCTGAGATATTAGAATGACAATGAAAATCGTAATCTAGCATCAGTTTTTGACTGGAGTGTTGGTGGTCATAGCTCGCCGCCGCCCTTCTTCATCGCTTTACCTTCTTCAGCACGTAGTCTTCGTACTTCTTTGGGATCGGCAATCAAAGGTCGATAAATCTCGATACGATCCTTGTCGCGCAAAGGCGCATCTGACTTGGTGAGTTTGCCGAAGATACCCAACTTATTCTTGGTCATATCGATTTCGGGATGTTTATCTAAGATGCCGCTTGCCTCTATCGCTTGCGACACGGTCACACCGGCAGGCAATTGCTGCCTAAGCAAGGTTTGCTCATGCGCTAAGGCATAGACGATCTCGATATTGATTTGGTCACTCATGTTTTTGTATATACCTTCTCGGCCCTATGGATGAATGCATCCACGAAACTATTGGCAATGTAATGGAACACCGGTCCGACCAGTTTCTCTAGTAATTTATTGGAGAACTCATAATGCAGCCGGAATTCTATTTTACAGGCAGACTCGTTCAAAGGCACGAAGCGCCAAGTTCCATCCAAATGTTTGAAGGGGCCGTCCTGCAAAGTCATCTCGATCTGATGGGGAGCTGTGCGTACGTTTTCGGTGGTGAAATGTTGTTTGAGATGATGGTAATCGATATGTACCGTGGCATGTACCGTGTTGCCGCCTTGTTCGGCCATACTCGCACCTCCGCACCAAGGCAGGAATTTGGGGTAGTCTTCTACCCTATCCACTAGGTTGAACATCTGTTCGGCACTATGTGCGACCAATACGGTTTTCTCTACTAAAGCCATTGCAACGAACACTGTCTGAAAATCAAAGGCTGGTAGAATAGCCGAACACTCAGCAAAACTCACTCGATTCATTAGCAATGAGCATAATCCAGAACAAAAGAGCCTTTCACGAATACTTCATCGAAGACAAATACGAAGCGGGTTTAGTCCTCGAGGGGTGGGAAGTCAAATCCATACGCGCCGGACGCGCGCAACTCAAAGAAGCGTATGTGACCATTAAAAATAATGAATTATTTTTATTTGGCTCACACATCAGCCCGCTGCTTTCCGCTTCCACGCACATCCATCCCGATGTCACCCGCACACGCAAATTATTATTGAACCGCTTGGAAATGGACAAGCTCATCATCAAAGTCCAACGCGCGGGCTACACCCTGATGCCGCTCGATATGCACTTCAAAGGTGGTCGCATCAAACTCACCATCGGCCTAGCCAAAGGCAAAAAAGAGCATGACAAGCGCGCTACTGAAAGAGATCGAGATGCAAAGAAGGAAGTTGCTCAGGCCATGAAGAAGGCGCGCCACTAGTCAAGACGCGCGCTTGCGGTGCAGGCTAACATAAGCGCAGCGTATGTTAAGCGAGCAAAGCGAGCGGCCGTAGCCACAAACAGGCAACATAAAAAGACAGAGATGCGAAACAAGAAGTCGCACAGGCGATGAAGAAAGCCCGCGACTAGTCAAGCCGCGCGCTTGCGGTGCAAGCTTATGTAAGCAATGAGTTTCCAATTTCGCAAAGATGTATAACTTTGTATCTATATCGCGCTGTATATCCTGCTCTCCATTAGTATGTGAGCTCACTGCTACGCACCCCCGCCCCCAGCGGATTTAGCTCAATACCACATTCGGAGGAACAGCTATGAAACGCTCCAAGATACTACCCACTGCAGCAGGCATCATTGCCCTAACCGCTTGCATTACATTTGCACGCGATGGCGAGCGCATAGAAGAAACTCGCAGTAATACTGCTGTCAGTACCCTTAAAACTGATATCGCCCTCACTCAAAATAAGCCGAGTATCCTTGACAGCGACTCTGTCTATCTGGTCACCATCGCTCAAGGGGTGACTGCTAAAGAAATGACGATAGACGCATATACAGGCAAAATACTGAAGCAACGTGATCTAAACGTCTCAACTACGTAAGCAATACTTTTCAAAGGATGGTGCATGAACGATCAATTGCAGACGACAGAAACCGCCTATCTCGCCGGAGGTTGTTTTTGGGGAATGGAAGAATTAGTACGCCAGATACCTGGCGTGATTGGCACTGAAGTCGGCTATTGCGGGGGTAGCGAGGCACATGCCAACTATGAACATGTAAAAACTGGCATCACTGGTCATGCCGAGTCCCTAAAGGTGGTATTCAACCCGTCCCATTTGAGCTTTGCACACCTGCTGTTCGAATTCTTCCGTCTGCACAACCCGACCACCAAAAACCGTCAAGGGAATGATTTGGGTACGTCCTATCGCTCAGTGATTTTTTGTGTGGATGAAAGCCAGCGCGATACCGCACTTTCTGTGATTGCCACCGTAGATGCATCAGGAGAATGGCAAGCACCCGTAGTGACCGAGGTCGTACCTTATTGCGCTTTCTACAGTGCAGAAAACTATCACCAAAAATATCTACTTAAACATCCCAATGGTTACACCTGCCATTTCCGGCGAGACCTCAAACTGGACGAGCCTGTAGCCTAATTTTGCAAGGATGCGTTGGACTCGGCTACAGGCAAGGGCTTGCCATACAGATAACCCTGAGACAGCCAACACCCTTTGGCATCTAAGAAGTTACGCTACAACGCCATCACTCCCCTTCCGCAATGACATCGATATCGAGCGCCTGATTCATGTCGCTCACTATCCTTAAGAGGGCAGCGTCGTGAATATCCGAAGAAATATCGCAGATGCAAGATAAAAGACGTTCTACGTAATATTCACAAGTATCTGCCCGCAAGACACGACTAAATCTCTAACTGGCTTTATAATTCATCCTTTATTTCGCCACTCGGAGTCCATGCCATGTCGCACAATCTGTTCAACACCCGTAAGACCTTCAACCTTGCAAACGGCAAGCAATCCGCGCTGTATTCCCTGCCTGCATTGGAAGAGGCAGGCATAGGCAATATCTCGCGTCTGCCGGTGTCTATACGTATTGTGTTGGAAGCGGTGTTGCGTAACTGCGATGGCAAGAAAGTGACCGAAGCACACGTGCGTCAATTGGCTAATTGGCAGGCCAATGGTATACGTACCGACGAAATTCCCTTCATCGTGGCGCGTATCGTATTGCAGGATTTTACCGGCGTACCTTTGCTGGCCGATTTGGCTGCGATGCGTGATGCCGCTGCGGCACAGGGCTGCGATCCCAAGCTGATCGAGCCGTTGGTCCCGGTCAATCTGGTGGTTGATCACTCGGTACAAATAGACAGCTACAACAACCCTAACGCGCTCAAGATCAACATGGAACTTGAATTCGAGCGCAACAACGAACGCTACCGTTTCATGAAATGGGGCATGCAGGCATTCGACACTTTCAAGGTCGTTCCTCCTGGCATCGGTATCGTGCACCAAGTCAACTTGGAGTATCTGGCACGCGGCGTGTTGCAAAAAGACGGCGTGACTTACCCTGACACCTTGGTAGGTACCGATTCCCACACCACCATGATCAACGGTATAGGCGTTGTGGGCTGGGGCGTGGGTGGTATCGAAGCTGAAGCCGGCATGCTGGGCCAGCCTGTGTACTTCCTGACACCAGATGTGGTTGGCGTGAATCTCAAAGGGAAGTTGCGCGAAGGTGTGACCGCTACTGATTTGGTTTTGACCGTCACAGAACTGATGCGTAAGCATAAGGTCGTTGGCAAGTTCGTCGAATACTTCGGCGAAGGTACTTCCGCACTCACCCTACCTGACCGTGCCACCATTGCAAACATGGCGCCAGAATACGGCGCCACCATGGGCTTCTTCCCAGTCGATGATGTGACCGTGCAATTCATGCGTAACACAGGTCGCACCGAAGAAGAAGTGGATGCCTTCGAATCCTACTTCAAAGCTCAAGGTCTGTTCGGCATCCCTAAGGCTGGCAGCATAGATTACAGCAGCGTCGTTGAACTGGACCTGAACAGCATCGTTCCTTCATTGGCTGGCCCTAAGCGCCCGCAAGATCGCATTACCCTGCCGGCGATGAAAGAGACTTTCAACACGCTGTTCTCCAAGCCCATTGCCGAGAATGGTTTCAACCAGCCTGCCGAAAAACTGAACACGCGTTATGCCACCGGCAAGGATGGTCTCGAAATAGGCCATGCAGATGTATTGATCGCCGCCATCACTTCTTGCACTAATACCTCTAACCCCGGCGTGTTGTTAGCCGCAGGTCTGTTGGCACAAAAGGCCGTTGCGAAAGGTTTGACCGTCGCACCACATATCAAGACCACGTTAGCGCCCGGATCTCGTGTCGTGACCGAATACCTGACCAACGCAGGCCTGTTGGAGCCTTTGACCAAGTTGGGTTTTGGCTTAGCGGCTTATGGCTGCACCACTTGTATCGGTAACGCAGGTCCATTGCGTGAAGATATAGACAAGACCATCACCGACAACAATCTAATTTGTGCTGCTGTTTTGTCTGGCAACCGTAACTTCGAAGCGCGTATCCACCCTAATTTGAAAGCCAACTTCTTGGCATCCCCACCTTTGGTCGTTGCTTACGCCATCGCGGGTCGCATGAACATCAATCTGGACACTGAGCCACTGGGCAAAGGCAAAGATGGTCAGCCTGTTTATCTGAAGGACATCTGGCCTAACAGCGCCGAAATTCAGACTGTGATGAAGTTTGCCGCCGATCCTGAGGTATATCGCAAGCTATATTCGGATCTGACAAAAGACCTGCCGTTGTGGAACGCAATCCAAGCGCCTACTGGCAATCGCTATCAGTGGGATGATTCAACGTATATCGCACGCCCACCATTCTTCGATGCGGATGTGCCAAAAATTAGCGACATCAAGGGTGCCAAGGCTTTAGCACTACTGGGTGATTCAGTCACTACCGATCACATCAGTCCTGCTGGCAGCTTTAAACCCTCTACGCCTGCCGGTAAATATCTGCAGTCACACAAGGTAGCTGTGAATGATTTCAACAGCTATGGCGCGCGTCGCGGCAACCATGAAGTGATGATGCGTGGCACCTTTGCCAACGTGCGCATCAAGAACCTGATGCTGCCACTCAATGCCGATGGTAGCCGCACTGAGGGCGGTTACACCATGTACCAAGGTGAGCAGATGGCTATCTACGACGCAGCGATGAAGCATATCGCTGACGGCACACCGACCGTGATCCTCGCAGGCGAAGAGTATGGCACTGGCTCTTCACGCGATTGGGCGGCAAAAGGTACACAGTTGCTGGGGGTGAAAGCTGTCATCGCCAAGAGCTACGAACGTATCCATCGCAGCAATCTGGTGGGGATGGGTGTATTGCCTTTGCAGTTCAAGGATAACGATAGCTTGGCCGCACTGAACCTGAGTGGTGATGAGAGCTTTGACCTGATCGGCATCAACGCAGATCTGAAACCGCAACAGGATGTGACCCTGACCATCACCCGTAAAGATGGCAGCAAGCAGAGCCTCAGCGTGTTGTTACGTATCGATACTCCTATCGAAATCGATTACTACCGCGCCGGCGGCATCCTACCCTACGTCCTCAAGGAGTTAGTCAGCAAGGCCTGATAGAGACAATCGGGAGGTGCTTTGCGCCTCCATCCTTCATCATTATTCTCGAAGATTATTATGTATCGTTCATCACTTACCTTACTCGCCACCCTAGCGAGTCTGAGCTTGTTTTCAACATCAGCATTTGCTGACCGCAATCAGGACATTTTAAGCAAATCCCTACCCAAAGCGGAACAGAGCGATGCAGATGTGCGCGTCACCATGGGCTTAGGCATGCTCAACACCGCACGCTATATAGGATCGAACGAGCGTCGCTATCGCGTGCTGCCCACCTTGAGTGCAGTCTGGAATAACGGTTGGTTCGCTGGACTACCTCGCGGCGTGGGCTATAACTTCTCTACAGATAGCAGCACGTCATATGGTTTGGGACTGACTGTGGATATGGGGCGCAAGCAGAATGCCTCGAGTGCCTTGGCAGGCTTAGGGGATGTC
>JBBQKX010000096.1:0-6345 GCA_038327315.1 Burkholderiales bacterium
GGTTACTACTATATTTTTAAAGTCATTCACCACCCTAAGATGGTAAATGCCCAAAAAAACCAAGCACCTACACTCGTCAATTGTTCGTTCTATTCTGTTAAAGAGCAGCTGCCTTGGCAGCGAAGAGGTGCGCATTATAGATAGTAAAAGTTTACTGTCAAGCGACTCTTTTATGATTCTTAGCGAAGAAGCAAACGCTAAAAACCTTGAAACTTTTTTCGTGACCATGAAGCTTGGGTTGCGGGGACAGGATTTGAACCTATGACCTTCGGGTTATGAGCCCGACGAGCTACCGAGCTGCTCCACCCCGCGTCAGCGAAGTCCAGCACTATAGCGAGTCACATCTAATTCGTCAAACTTTATTTAGTAAATCTTGCATATTTTTTACGGCGGCACGCTGTATAAACAAGTACAACATTTTTCTAAAAGTGATGGTGTATAGGATAAACGCACACCCAGTCTTCAAATTATCAAGGCCTTAGTGAATAATAGATGTCCCAAGCAGTGTTATTGCCAGTTAACCACCAGTCAACTCTTCCCGTTGTGGATTTAGTCTTCCATCAGGTTTTCCACAATATTTTGCGGAACTTCAATAGAAACGGGAGTCATGTCGGACAGACATGACTCCCGTTCAACTACAGAAGAAACTATATTCAGTTACGACTTCAACGCAACGAACACTTCCTCCAGCATCTTTTTGGCATCGCCGAACAACATACGATTATTCTCTTTGTAAAACAGCGGATTATCCACGCCCGCATAACCTGAAGCCATACTGCGCTTCATTACGATGGAGGTCTTGGCCTTCCACACTTCCAACACAGGCATGCCAGCAATTGGGCTGTTCGGATCTTCCTGCGCCGCTGGATTCACGATGTCGTTGGCGCCAATCACCAAGGTGACATCGGTATCCGGGAAATCCGCATTGACCTCGTCCATCTCCATCACAATATCGTATGGCACCCTTGCTTCGGCCAGCAACACGTTCATGTGACCTGGCATACGGCCTGCCACCGGGTGAATGCCGAAGCGCACATTGACGCCATGCTCGCGCAGATACTGAGTGATTTCATAAACTGTGTGCTGAGCCTGCGCCACTGCCATGCCATAACCAGGCACGATAACCACGTTTTTAGCTTCACGCAGCAGTTCGGCTGTCTCGACTGCGCTGATAGGCACGACTTCGCCTGCTGGTTGCGCATCTCCCTTGGCTGCCGTTGTTTTACCGCCGCCAGTACCGAAACCGCCTGCAATCACGCTGATAAAGTTGCGGTTCATCGCACGACACATGATGTATGACAGGATGGCGCCGGAAGAGCCCACCAGCGCACCGATAACAATCAGTAAGTCGTTACTCAGCATAAAGCCCGTTGCGGCGGCCGCCCAACCGGAATAACTGTTGAGCATAGAAACCACTACTGGCATATCGGCACCGCCGATAGCCATCACCATGTGGATACCGAACAGCAACGCGATTACGGTCATCACGGCAAGAGCGATCATGCCTGCGCTCACCGACTCGGCATGCATGAACACACCGCCGAAGTAGATGACAACCAGGAGACCAGTCAGATTCATGAAGTGACGACCCGGCAGCAACAAAGGCTTGCCGCCAATTTTGGCCGATAGTTTGCCGAAAGCGATGAGGGAACCAGAGAAAGTAATGGCACCAATCAAAATGCCAACATAAATCTCAATCTCGTGGATTGCCTTCTCGGCACTGGTTAGATTGGCTGCCGCCACCGGATCGATGTAATTCGCGAAACCGACTAGGCAGGCAGCCAAACCAACTAGGCTGTGCATCAGCGCAACCAGTTCCGGCATTTGCGTCATCTTCACCGTACGCGCAGCAATTAGACCGACACTACCACCCACCAACATAGCAACCATGATCCACGGCAATCCGGCCATAGAGACCTTGGGGCCGAAAACTGTTGCCAGCACAGCAATGGTCATGCCGATCATGCCGTAGAGATTACCGCGTCGTGAAGACGCCGGACTGGAAAGACCGCCTAGACTCAGGATGAAAAGAATGGTCGCCCCGATATAAGCGGCTGTTGCTAAGCTTGCAGACATCATTATGGTTTCCCTTATTTACGGAACATCGCCAGCATGCGCTGGGTAACGGCGAATCCGCCGAACATGTTGATCGAAGTGAGCACAATGCCGAACATCGCCAACCAGCGTATCCAATCATCCGGACGCGGCACTCCCACACCCATGAGCGGCGGCGCGATTTGCACCAACGCGCCGATGGCGATGATGCTGCTGATCGCATTGGTGACGCTCATCAACGGCGTATGTAAAGCAGGCGTGACGTTCCACACCACCATGTAGCCGATGAAACAGGCAAGCACAAAAACGGTGAAGTGACCAAGAAAAGCCGCAGGTGCGTTAACACCGATCACCCAGAACAACAACGCTGCCACGCCGAACATGACAGCCAGTTTAGTGCTGGACATCGGCTCGCTGGGGGCGCCATGCGCAGGCGCTATCGCCTTAGCGGCAACAGGCTTAGTTGCAGCCGCAGGTAGTTTGGGCGGAGGTGCAGGCCAAGTAATCGCACCATCCTTGATGACGGTCAGTCCGCGGATAGCATCGTCTTCCATATTGACATTGATGTTGCCGTCCTTGGTTTTACACAACTCTTCGGCGAGACGGAACAGATTGTTGGCATACAACGTAGAAGACTGTTTGGCTAAACGGCTGTTCAGATTGGTGTAACCGACAATGGTCACGCCGTGTTTTACTACCGCCTGACCCGGCTCGGTCAGTTCGCAGTTTCCACCCCGCTCGGCAGCCATATCCACGATAACACTACCTGGCTTCATGCTCTGCACCATCTCGGCCGTGATGAGCCGAGGTGCAGGCTTACCGGGGATCAGCGCGGTAGTGATGATGATGTCCACTTCTCTTGCCTGCTTGGCATACATCTCGCGCTGGGCTTGCAAAAAGCCTTCGCTCATCACCTTGGCATAACCGCCACCACCGCCGCCTTCTTCCTCGTATTCGACCTTCACAAACTCGCCGCCCAGCGACTTGACTTGGTCAGCCACTTCGGCGCGCGTATCGTTGGCGCGCACGATGGCACCCAAACCAGCAGCAGTACCGATTGCGGCCAGACCGGCTACACCCGCACCCGCGATGAATATCTTGGCCGGTGGCACTTTGCCAGCGGCAGTAATCTGGCCGTTAAAGAAACGACCAAACACATTGGCCGCCTCGATGACGGCGCGATAGCCGGCAACACCTGCCTGCGAGGTCAAAGCGTCCATCTTCTGAGCACGACTCAACATGCGCGGCAACGCGTCAATAGCGAGTACAGTGGTTTTCTTTGCCGCCAATTGCTGCATCAGTTCTGGGTTTTGCGCAGGCCAGATGAAACCGATTAAGACGCCACCTTCACGCATCAGCTCAACCTCGGCACTAGTTGGGACAGTCACCTTGAAAACGATGTCGGAATCAGCCCACAACTTGGCTGCACCTTCTATGATGTCAGCGCCAGCAGCACGGTAAGTATCGTCACTGCAATTCGCAGCATCTCCCGCACCAGATTGGACTGAAACATTAAAACCCAGCTTGATCAGTTTCTCAACGACCTCAGGCACAGTGGCAACGCGCTTTTCACCAGCAAGCGTTTCCGCAGGGATTCCTATACGCATGAAACTTCTCCTCTTTCGAATACACTTGAAAAACACCAGAGCTCAACCCGATGCCCTCTATAAATTGGCCGCGATTATATACGAGCTTGCGCTAGTACGTAGTGTTGCGGCGACCCAGAAAATAGCACTCCGTAGCTTGCCTTCCTTATCCTTAGCGACAAGGGTGCAAGTAAAGTCGCAGTGATTACAAAAACTTCCAGCAGCGCGACCTTGATCTCACTCATTATCAGTCCAAGCAATCTAGAAGCATCCGTTATAATTCGCTTCATGCCAACCATCCAACTACTCCCCGATCTCCTCATCAACCAAATCGCCGCAGGCGAAGTCATCGAACGACCCGCTTCCGCGCTTAAAGAATTGTTAGAAAATAGTCTGGATGCGGGCGCGACCGACATCGCAGTGCAACTCGAAGCGGGCGGTATAAAGTTATTGCGCATCCGCGACAACGGACGCGGCATCGCCAAGGATGAATTGCACTATGCCCTGATGAGACATGCCACCAGCAAGATTTCCTCACTAGACGACTTGCAAAGTGTTGCCAGCATGGGCTTTCGCGGCGAGGCTTTGGCGAGTATGGCGGCTGTCGCTCAGCTCACGCTCACTAGTCGTACCTCCGACGTTGCGCACGCCAGCCAAATCAGCGCGCTAGACGGTCAACTAAGCGAGGCGATACCTGCCAGTCATCCACTGGGTACAACGGTGGAGATACGCGAGTTGTACTTCAACACACCCGCTCGCCGTAAATTCCTCAAAACTGAAGCGACCGAATACGCGTATTGCGAAGAAGCCTTCAAACGCATCGCCCTATCACGCCCCGATGTCGCCTTCTCGCTACAACACAATGGTCGCACTATCTGGCAATTACCCGCGCAGCAAAATGGCTTAAAGCGGGTGACGATGTTATTAGGCACAGAATTCGGCGATGCAGCCGTTGGTGTATCAAGGCAAGCCGCAGGACTCAGCCTAGAAGGCTATGCAGCCCTACCCGCTTATTCAAAGTCCACGCGCGATGCGCAATATTTCTTCGTCAATGGCCGTTTCGTGCGCGACAAGGTCGCCAGTCACGCCCTACGACTCGCCTATCAGGACATCTTGCATCACCAGCGCCATCCAGCTTATGCACTCTTCCTCACCATGCCACCATCCGGTGTAGATGTGAACGTGCATCCAGCAAAAAGCGAAGTCCGCTTCCGCGAAAGCCAAGGCATACATCAATTCATTTTCCATACACTGCAACAGGCGCTTGCCATACCGGCGCAATCTGCACCGGCAGCGATTCATCAAGCTGCGCCAGCGCATGCAATACAACAAGGCCTCGGCATCGCACAAAACCATGCCGCGTATCAATTGTGGAATATGCAATCAGAAGCGCGAGATGAGATTAGGGAAATGGGAGAAGGTGAAAGCACGCAAGCCGCTTTTGACTCAGGCATTTCCCCAGCCCCATCACCCCACTTCGACAAGCTCAGGACAGGCTTTACACTTCCCAGCGATGGCGTTCCACCGCTAGGCTACGCACTTGCGCAGCTATTAGGCATCTACATTCTTGCGCAAAATGCACAGGGGCTGATCGTGGTCGACATGCATGCTGCACATGAGCGCATCGTGTACGAGAAGCTCAAGACCTCATTGGATGCTGAGCAAATCGCCACACAACCATTGCTCATTCCTGTGAGCTTCTACGCAGAGGCACTGGACATCGCCAGTGTGGAAGCCAGTCAGGACGCACTCCGCAAACTGGGCTTCGACATCGCACCGCTCTCTCCCACCACGCTCGCCGTGCGCGCTATGCCGGTAATGCTAAAACAATCCGAGGCAGAAGTAGTGGCGCGCGAAGTGATAGATGAGCTGCGCGAATTCGGCGCTAGCCGCGTCCTTACCGAACGCCGCAACGAACTGCTCAGCACACTCGCCTGTCACGGTGCAGTCCGCGCCAACCGCGCACTTAGCGTCACTGAAATGAACGCTCTACTGCGCGAAATGGAACTCACCGAACGCTCAGGCCAATGCAATCACGGACGACCGACTTGGTTTCAAATTTCACTCAATGAACTCGATAAGATGTTCATGCGTGGGCAGTAAATCAGCTAAATAATGACTCACAATTCAACCCCATCCCTATATCGCATCGCCTTCGCAAGCTTCATCGGCACGGCCATTGAGTTCTACGATTTCTACATCTATGGTCTCGCTGTAGCAATGGTGATAGGGCCGGTATTTTTCCCTAGTAGCGATCCCGCAACACAGGCGCTGAATGCCTTCCTCACTTTTGGCATCGCCTTCCTCGCACGCCCCATAGGTGCCTTACTGTTCGGTCATTACGGCGACCGCATTGGACGCAAGGCGACTTTAGTCGCGTCACTCTTGGTGATGGGTATCTCCACCATACTGATTGGTGTGCTTCCCAGTTATGAGATGGTGGGCTGGCTTGCACCCGCACTACTGTGTCTGTTGCGTTTCGGCCAAGGAATAGGCTTGGGCGGCGAATGGGGAGGCGCAGCGTTACTGGCAGCAGAGCACGCACCTGAAGGTCGGCGCGGCTGGTTCGGCATGTTTCCGCAGCTCGGCCCACCGGTTGGATTTCTATTGGCGACAGGCAGTTTCCTATCGTTATCGTACTTGCTCGATGATGCGCAATTTCGCACTTGGGGTTGGCGCATCCCATTCCTCGCCAGCGCAGCAC
>JBBQKX010000097.1:0-6163 GCA_038327315.1 Burkholderiales bacterium
GCACACACCGCAAAATTAGGTGAGTACATCAAACAGGCCTTGGCACTGCAGTTGAAGGATGTTGCTGGTGTAGTTGATATCCGTGGTCAAGGACTGATGCTGGGCATAGAACTGAACAAACCTTGTGGCGACCTCGTTCAACGGGCTTTGATAAAAGGCCTGTTGATCAACGTGACGGCTGAAAATGTGGTTCGCTTACTGCCGCCACTCATCATGTCGCAGGTTGAGGCGCAACAACTCGTGGACATTTTGTGTCCGCTGATCAAGGAGTTCTTGCAGAACTAACAAACGAACAAACTGGAAACACATCATGGCAGTGAAACCCGTAAAGCATTTCCTACAATTCAAAGACCTTAGTCGCGACGAACTGGAATATCTGTTCGAACGAACCCGCATCATCAAGGAGCGCTTCAAGCGCTACGAGAAATACTGGCCGCTGGAAGATCGCACGCTGGTGATGATCTTTGAAAAAGCCAGCACACGTACTCGCCTCTCTTTCGAAGCTGGCATGCATCAACTGGGTGGCTCAGCTATCTACCTGAACACCCGCGACTCCCAACTGGGTCGTGGCGAACCCGTAGAAGACGCAGGCCAAGTCATCTCGCGGATGTCTGACGTGGTGATGATACGTACCTACGAACAAGACATCATCGAGCGTTTCGCACGCAACTCACGCGTGCCTGTTATCAACGGTCTGACCAACGAATATCACCCCTGCCAAATTTTGGCGGACATCTTCACCTTTATCGAACATCGCGGCAGCATCAAGGGCAAAACCGTGGCCTGGATAGGTGACTCTAACAATATGTGCAACACCTGGTTGCAAGCCGCCGAGATACTCGATTTCAACGTTCATGTCTCAACACCGCCAGGTTATGAAGTCGAGCCTGAGCGCGCGGGTCTGTTTGGTGAAGATCATTACGAAGAATTCACCGATCCTATGGAGGCGGCACGTGGTGCTGACTTGGTGACCACCGACGTTTGGACCTCTATGGGGTTCGAAGCTGAGAACGAGGAGCGCATGAAAGACTTTGCTGACTGGCAAGTCGACGAAGACATGATGCGCGTTGCCGCCAAAGACGCTTTGTTCATGCATTGCCTCCCCGCTCACCGTGGCGAAGAAGTTTCGGCGGGCGTCATGGATAGTCCGCAAAGCGTAGTCTGGGATGAAGCTGAAAACAGGCTGCATGTGCAGAAGGCGCTTATGGAGTATTTATTACTGGGCAAAGTGCAATGAAACACGCACCTTCCATGCAGCCTGTTTCGGCGGAGACTAACATTCGCGTAGCTAATGTTAAGCCGCGCAGCGGTGGTCGTAGCCAAAACAGACTGCATGTGCAGAAAGCGCTTATGGAGTATTTATTACTGGGCAAAGTGCAATGAAACACACACCTTCTATGCAGCCTGTTTCGGCGGAGACTAACATTCGTGTAGCTAATGTTAAGCCTCGCAGCGGTGGTCGTAGCCAAAATCGACTGCATGTGCAGAAGGCGCTTATGGAGTATTTATTACTGGGGAAGATTGACAACTAAGCCTCTTCTAGCTGAAACCGAATCAACTGCATTAACAATTCAATATATCAAGTGAGTAATAAATTATGAGCGACATCAAAAAAGTAGTACTCGCCTATTCCGGCGGTCTGGACACCTCTGTCATCCTCAAATGGTTGCAGGACACCTATCAATGTGAAGTCGTAACCTTTACGGCAGACGTAGGTCAAGGTGAAGAGCTGGAGCCTGCACGCGCCAAAGCGCTGAAAATGGGTATCAATCCCAATAACATTTATATCGACGACTTACGTGAAGAATTCGTGCGCGACTTCGTCTTCCCGATGTTCCGCGCCAACACTATCTACGAAGGTGAATACCTGCTCGGCACGTCTATCGCACGTCCTTTGATTGCAAAACGCCTGATCGAGATCGCTAACGAACAAGGTGCTCAAGCCATCTCGCACGGCGCGACTGGTAAGGGTAACGACCAAGTTCGTTTCGAACTGGGCGCATATGCACTGAACCCCAACATCAAGGTCATCGCACCGTGGCGCGAATGGGATTTGTTGTCGCGTGAGAAACTGATGGCCTACGCTGAAAAACATGGCATACCTGTCGAGATGAAACACAAGCAAGGTGGCTCACCCTACTCTATGGATGCCAACTTGTTACACATCTCTTATGAAGGTCGCCATCTGGAGGACCCTGCAGCAGAAGCAGAGGAAAGCATGTGGCGCTGGTCAGTATCGCCTGAGAACGCTCCGAATGAAGCCGAGTATCTGGATATCGAATTCGCCAATGGTGACATCGTTGCATTGAACGGCACCAAGATGAGCCCCGCGACTGTGTTGACCAAACTGAACGCTTTGGGCGGCAAACACGGCATCGGTCGCCTCGATCTGGTTGAGAACCGCTACGTCGGCATGAAGTCACGTGGTTGCTACGAAACACCTGGCGGCACCATCATGCTCAAGGCACACCGTGCCATTGAGTCCATCACATTAGATCGCGAAGTTGCGCATCTTAAAGATGATCTGATGCCACGTTACGCATCCATGATCTACAACGGTTACTGGTGGAGTCCTGAGCGTCGTGCTTTGCAAACGCTAATTGATCACACCCAAAGCACCGTAAATGGTTGGGTACGCGTCAAGTTGTACAAGGGCAATGTCATTGTGGTCGGCCGTGATTCCAAGACAGACTCACTATTCGATTCCACCATCGCGACCTTCGAAGATGACAAGGGCGCCTACGATCAAAAAGACGCAGCTGGCTTCATCAAGTTGAACGCTTTGCGTCTGCGTATCGCTGCCAATTTGAACAAACGCAAGTGATCTAATGATCCACGAACTCAGCGGCGACATCTTGCTTAGCGGTGCGAAAGCTATCGTGCACGGTGTCGCGCCGAACGATGATTTTATGCACGGCCTGGCGATGCAGTTACGCGAACGCTTGCCTGCTTTGTATAAGGACTTTCGTCACTACTGCCAGACCAAACATCCCAAGTCTGGCGGGTTGTGGACTTGGATGAGTGCCGATGGTCGATTCATCATCAACCTGCTCACACAAGAAGGCGCTTACGACTACGGTAGCAAGCCTGGCCGCGCAACCCTGAGTAACGTGAATCACAGCTTGCATGCCCTACGTACACTGGTTGAGAAAGAGCATATGAGCAGCCTCGCATTGCCCCGTTTGGCCTGTGGTCAAACAGGGTTGGATTGGCAAGAGGTGCGTCCGCTCATAGACAAACATTTAGGGGACCTGAATATCCCAATCTATCTTTACGTCAAATATCAAAAGGGCATCAAAGCCCAAGAACCGAAATAACTACCAGAACTTAAACTAGGAACTCACCATGTCAGAGCAAATTAATAACGTTTCCGTCATCAAAAAAGCCAATGTGTATTTCGATGGCAAATGCGTGTCGCATACCGTGCAGTTCGCCGATGGCACGAAAAAATCTATAGGCGTGATTTTACCCGCCACACTTACATTTAATACGGGTGTAGCAGAAGTCATGGAAACAGTCGCAGGTTCATGCCGCTACAAACTCAAAGGTGCTGACTGGCAAATTTGTGCTGCCGGTCAATCCTTCTCCGTACCGGGAAATTCTAGCTTTGACATCGAAGTAAGCGAGCCGTATCACTACGTTTGTCACTTCGCCTAAGACTATCAAGGAGGTCACTATGCCATCATTCGACATCGTTTCAGAAGTAGATAAGACCGAAGCCAAGAACGCCATCGAGCAGACTAACAAAGAAGTCTCTACACGCTTCGATTTCAAAGGCTCAGACGCGCGCGTGGAACAAGCGGAGCTCAAGCTCACTGTGTGGGCAGATAACGAGTTTCAGCTCGACCAAGTACAAGATATTTTGAATGGAAAACTCACCAAGCGCGGCGTGGACATCAAGTGCCTAGAAATTTCCGACAAGATCGAAAAGGTCAGTGGCAACAAGGTCAAGCGTGGCTGCGAAGTGAAGACTGGCGTAGAAATCGAGTTGGCGAAGAAGATTGTTAAACATATCAAAGACAGCAAACTCAAAGTGCAAGCCAGCATCCAAGGCGACACCGTGCGTGTCACGGGTAAGAACCGCGATGACTTGCAAGAAGCCATCGCCTTTATCAAGAAGACCATCACCGACTTCCCTCTGCAATATCAGAACTTCCGAGATTGATCTCCCGCATCACCCTACTGCTGTTCACGCTGTGCGCTATGTGCACAGCGCATGCCGAAACGAGCAGTTACACCAGCATGGTCATGGACGATATACGGCATGTCATCTCTGCCCCTGCCAGGTGGGATGACGATAGTTGGCAGCAAGCTGGCTTATGGTCACTAGGGATACTGGGTACTGCTGCATTGGTGGACAAACCATTGCAAAATGAAATGCGCCGTCATACACCGAATAACAATGCCGCTATCCTGCAAGTCGAACGTTTGGGTGCGCAATATTCTGTCGCAGTCCTGGGTAGCTTTTATGTCGCAGGATTAGCTGGCAACGAAACCTCTACCGAAGTGGCACAAGATGGCTTGGCTGCGAGCCTGATTGCAAGTGGCTTGATCTCCCCAGCCATCAAACTCATGGTGGGGCGTAGCCGTCCACGCAACAATCAAGGCATTGCACATTTCCGCCCTTTCACCGACCCCAATGCCTCTTTCCCATCAGGACATACCACCGAAGCCTTCGCGCTCGCCTCCGTGATCGCAGAGCACTACGATGACCGCTGGATAGGATACAGCGCGTATACCTTAGCGGGCATGGTCGGCATGGCGCGCAGCTATCACGATGCTCACTTTGCGTCTGATATCCTCGCAGGCGCACTGATAGGCACCTGGGTGGGGAAATCCGTGGTGTCTCACAATCAACAATTGCGCAGCAAGCAAGTTGCATTGCTACCCGACCTATCATCGGGGACAATCGGCATGAGACTGACCGGCAATTTTTAAACGGACCCAAAATGAAGAACAGCATAGACGTACGTGTCGAATTCTCCTTTAAGGGAAACGACTACGACCTGACATCCACCATAGACCTAGATGCGCAAAGTAACGCACTCGATATCTATCAGATTTTGGCGCGCGACAACAAAATCGACACCATGTCCTATCTCTACGAGGTGATGCAGGAAACTGAGATAGAATTTTCGAATGCCCAAGGCGCTGCAGCAGCCTTCTTACAACAAGGCCAATTCAATATCTATGCCTTTGCACTGCACTGGCAAGAACACAAAATCATCATGCAATTGAACCCCATCGCCATGAAGCACATGGGCATCACAGATTTGCAACAGAACGGCGCTTTAAAACAAGCGTTGCTGGAAGCCTACCAACTGGGGAGAAGTGAATGAAAACTGTCCTAGTGTTATTCGCTGAAGGTAGCGAAGAGTTAGAAGCCATCACCGTGGTCAATATCTTGCGTAGAGGCGGAGTAACAGTCAGCTTGGCTGGATTGAGCGAGGGCGTATTGCGTGGTAGTCGTGGCATCATGTTGCAACCAGACACCACTTTGGCTGAGGCCCTACTCCATGATTACGACATGATCGTATTACCTGGTGGACAACCTGGAACCAAGAATCTCAAAGCCGATACCCGCGTACTGCAACTAGTGCAGAAGATGCATCAACAAGACCGTTACGTCACGGCAATCTGCGCAGCGCCCTCAGTGCTTGCAGAAGCAGGCTTGCTGACCAACAAACGCGCTACCAGCTTCCCTACCTGCTTAGATGATTACCCACTGGTCTCACAGCAAATGGCGGCAGTTGTTGAAGATGGCAAACTCATCACCTCGCGCGGTCCCGGCACTGCCATGGATTTCTCCCTGACCTTGCTGGAACGCTTGATGGGAGCTGAGAAGCGACTAACCGTGGAAGCGGGACTGGTGCGCTAACATCATTTGCTAGCAAAAAAAACGCCTGTTCATAAGAGCAGGCGTTTTACATTGCAAAGCCCTTTAATCAGAAGCGCAGTATGTAGCTTGCGCCTATGAATCTCATGTTCTGTGTCATAGGTTGCGACACGGTCGTGTTGTCTGAATACAGGAAAGGCACACCGTTATATCCCCACTGCCAATCATCAGTCTTAAACTGTTGGAAGATGAAGGCCATCTGGATATCTGAGATCTTATCGATCGCATATTTTCCATGCAGATTCAACTTTTTAGTTCGATAGTTGA
>JBBQKX010000098.1:0-6084 GCA_038327315.1 Burkholderiales bacterium
GGGCTTGGATTGTTGGTAGGCATCGTTTTTTAGATACTCCGCGATTGAGTTAAGAAATCCACCACCATCCTTGGCTGTGTTGAGCACTTCTGTTGACAATGCTTGTTGTAGATATCCCGAGAAATTCCCACGCAAGGAATAGGAAGTTCCACATAACACTACCGCGATTTGAGTATCTCCAAATAGTGTTTGAGTATCGTCTGCCGTTTCGCGAATACTTTCTACTGGAATCTCGAAATCCGGTGTTGGTCGCAATGATAGTGGTGCATGCTCTAAGCCCATCAGCCTTATCAAGTCGCCGCTACGAGCATAGCGCTTGCCACTAATAATTGAATTGAATTTTACGAGAGGAAGGTCTAACTGAGCCTGCGTGATATCGGCAGCGATGGCCTGTGCGGCGACCTGTGCGCCTAGCTGATTCCAGTGAGTGTCACTGCGATAATAGATCTCTTGTTTGCGAGCAGCTACAGTTAAAGGTGAGGCGAGATCCACTGTGTCTACACCTAGATTCCTGAGTGATAGCAAGGCATCTTGATAGCGGCTATCGAATTGAGGTGTGCGATATCGAGCTGGAATATGTGAAGCATATATACGCGTTTTGTCTGGTACCAGCGCGACTACTAGATGAACTTGTTGTTGAGCTAATGCGGTAGCAGTTGCCGAAATTAACGCAATATGTGCTTGTTGGTTTATCAATGCATGAGGATGTATAACTGACTCTTCAGTTAAAAATAGCCAGTCGTTGTCGCCTATGCGTACTTGCTCTTGGCCTCCGCCCAGCAAGGCATAGCGCAAGGTATATGCAGTGGTGATCATTGGCTCACGGGCTGGTAATCCTTGTTCCAATTTTAATTCTATGGATTTGCTTGCTTCGCCAGAAAGCAGTTTGGGCCAACCTTGCACAATGTCGGTACGATTCAGTTTTTTTGCTGATTGAAGCATTTGCCAAACACCGAATGACATGACGGCAATCAAGGTGAAAGCCGCCAGTAAATGATGGGGGGCTGCGGGCGTAGTTGATTTAGATTCAGTCATGATGGCCTCAGAACTGGAAATACAGGAATGGAGTGTAGCTTTGAGCAATCAATGTGGTTATGGCCCAGATGAATAAAGGGATGAGTAGATAATTGAAGATCCGCTCCCAATATGACTTGTAGCGCGGCAGTATGTAGATTGTTGCAATCGCCAGTACCATGATACTGATTCGGTCGGTGGTCAGTTGAAGTGCAACTTCCGGACTAAAGGAAACGCCATTGAACCCGATCAAGCCGGCATACATCCTCGTCGCCATATTCATGTCAACAGCACGGAATATTACCCAGCCCAGCATCACCAGTACCATGGTCTTTGCAGTCGCCAAACCGACTGGCAGCAGGGGTTTGCCGAAATGTTCATGCCAGCGGCGTTCGAGCACCAGTATGGCGCCATGCCATGCGCCCCACAGTACGAAGGTCCAATTGGCGCCGTGCCATAAGCCACCCAGTACCATAGTCAAGAATAGGTTGATGTAGGTGCGAGTTTTACCTTTGCGGTTGCCACCTAGCGCGAAGTACAGATATTCTTTGAGCCAGTTTGAAAGTGACATATGCCAGCGTTTCCAGAAATCTGTGATTGAGCTTGCAAGATAAGGTGCGTTGAAGTTCTCAGGGAATACAAAGCCTATCATCAGCGCTAAGCCAATCGCCATGTCGGTGTAGCCACTGAAATCGAAGAGCAATTGCAAACTATATGCAGCCGTACCTAGCCAAGCATCTGCAAGTGTAGGTGCGTTAGAGTTGAATACAACATCCGCCAATGGCGAGATGGCATCTGCAATCAGTACTTTTTTACAAAATCCGACCATGAATAAACTGCATCCGCGCGAGAAATTTTCTATGCTGTGGATACGATGGCGAAATTGTTCAGCTAACAAGTGGTAGCGCAGTACGGGGCCAGCGACTAGGTGAGGGAATAATGCGATGAAGGCTGCGAAGTCAATCAGATTGCGTGCAGGTTTGGCCTCTTTGCGGTATATGTCCACTAGATAACTGATGGCGTGGAAAATGTAGAAAGACAAACCTATTGGTAAGATTACTTTGGAATATTGGACTGCGTTCCAACCTACAGACTGCATTATGAAATTGAAGCTTTCGATGCCGAAATTGGCATACTTAAAGTAGGCTAGTGCCAAGAGATTGAACGCTACGCCTAGGAATAACCATCTGTAACGTATCCTTTCGTCACTACTTTGATCTATCGCTAATGCACATGCATATGAAAGTACTGTGATGCTAACCAATAAAGTGAGGAATTCAGCTTTCCACCAAGCATAGAAGCAGTAGCTAAAAATTAGAATCAGTAAGGATTTTGCGCGTGCTGGTGTCAGGTAGTAACTGACCAGAAATAGTGGCAGGAAGATAAAGAGAAACAGTTGCGAACTGAAGACCATGATGTGACGTATGCAAGTAAAAAAGTTGTTGGAGCAGCTGATTTATATGTCTGTGTAAAAAATCACGCCACGAAGCACTGCATTACATTACAAACACGGCTAAAATCTAGCGCAGTTGTTACAGTAAGTGCGGGCGCACGATTGTAACCGACAGAAGTGGAGTTTTTTGTTCCCTTGCACTTAATTCTGATCCTAAAAATCATATGAACATGACGACACAGCAAGCGCATGAGATTTTACAAAGTGCGGAGATGCTATATTCGGCTGAACAAGTGCAAACAGCATTGCAGGGGGTTGCTCTACAGATAGAGACACAACTCTCTGAGCAGTATCCACTGGTGTTGTCAGTTATGGGTGGGGCGGTGATTTTCTCCGGCCAATTATTGCCCTTGCTGCGATTTCCGCTGGATTTCGATTACGTGCATGTTTCGCGTTATGGTGATGCGCGCCACGGTGGGGCGATGAAATGGAAGGTAGAACCCGGTGAGAATGTGCGTGGTCGGGTGGTGTTGCTGGTGGATGACATCCTAGACGAAGGCCATACTCTGCAGGCCTTGCACGATAAAGTGATGCAGTTGGGTGCTAGTCGGTGTTATTGCGCAGTGTTCGCCAATAAGCAGCATGGAAAACCTAAGCCGATAAAAGCCAATTTTGTGGCAATGGATGTGCCTGACCGTTTTGTGTTCGGTTACGGAATGGATGTACAAGGAGCGTGGCGTAATTTGCCCGCAATATATGCAGTTAAGGAGTCTTGAAGATGCTGGCTATCATAGGGGGACGCGGATTGTCCCAATTGGCGAATCTGAAAATCACACACAGACAGGTGATGCGCACGCCGTATGGCGAGCCCTCTGGTGCCTTTCTGTTTGGCACCATAGATCACCATGAGGTAATTTTTTTGGCGCGCCACGGATATGGCCACACTATTCCGCCGCATCTAGTGAACTATAGAGCCAATCTGTGGGCCTTGCGTGAGCAGGGTGTGAACGAGGTGATCTCGGTCGCGACGGTGGGCGGTATACGTGCCGATTTAAAACCAGGCGTGATGGTGATTCCCGAGCAAATCATAGATTACACGCATGGGCGAGATTCGACTTTCTTTGAGGTGCGCGACAGGACCTATAGTAATGCGGACTTCACATTCCCTTACAGCCGCTCATTGCGTAAACGCATTTTGGATAGCTTTAATACTGCGGGCCAAGAGTGTGTCGATGGTGGCGTATATGCGGCCACTCAAGGGCCGCGTCTGGATAGCATCGCCGAGATTAATCGCTACGAGCGAGATGGAGCGGATATGGTCGGTATGACAGGTATGCCTGAGACCGCGCTGGCCAAAGAATTAGATTTGAAATACGCCACTATTGCTGTGGTGGCGAACTATGCGGCGGGCCGGGGAGATAGCGCTAAGGGCATCAACATGGAGAGCGTCAACGCTACCGCTGAAGCTGCGATGGAACGCGTGCGTAACGTGCTTGAGTGTATCGTCAATCTTAGTGCGGAGTAGTAGATGGCTGTCATGACCGTTTTGCGCATGGGTGATGCGCGTCTGTGGGAAGTCTCCAAACCTGTCACCAAGTTCGATACACCTGAGCTACATAGCTTGTTGCATGACATGCGTGACACCATGCAGGCTATGAATGGCGCGGGTTTGGCGGCTCCGCAGATAGGCGTGGGACTGCGCGTGGTGATTTTCGGCGTGCAACAAAATTCTCGTTATCCCGATGCCGATGAAGTACCCGAAACGGTACTCATCAATCCCGTTATTACCGCTGTCAACGAGCAGACCGACGAGGCTTGGGAAGGTTGTTTGAGTGTGCCTGGGCTGCGCGGTGTCGTGGAGCGTTACTCACATATTCGTTATCAAGGATGCGATGAATATGGCGCTTTAATAGATCGTACGGTGAGTGGTTTTCATGCACGTGTAGTACAGCATGAGTGTGATCATCTGGATGGCATCCTGTATCCCATGCGTATACAAGACATGACCCAATTCGGTTATACGGCAGAATTATTCCCCGACGCCGATATACAGGACGAGTAGATGGAACTCCCAGCATTGCAACATTCGAATGTGATACGCAATCTGCTATTGGCGCTGCTGGCGCTCTGGGTGGTTATGCTTATAGGCACAGTCGGATATCGCATCTTGGGTGGTGAGACCTATTCTTGGTTAGATTGCTTCTATATGGCTTTCATCACTATTTCGACCATAGGTTATAACGAGGCGGTCGATGTCACTCACTATGAGTATGGTCGTTTATTCACGATATTCATCGCGACCAGCGGTATAGGGGTGATGGGATATGTGTTTTCTACCTTCACAGCTTTTATGTTGGAAAGCGATCTAAATATCACATGGCGGAGAAGGAAGATGCAAAAGAAACTGGATCAAATGAAGGATCACTACATCGTTTGCGGCGTGGGGCGGGTGGGCAGCAATATTGCATATGAACTTTCCATGACTGGACGTCCTTTTGTGCTGATCGATTCCAGCATGCAGAACATATCAACCTATCTGGACAAGCATCCAGAACAGCTCTATCTGCACGGCGATGCGACCGATAACGATATGCTTCTTGCCGCAGGTGTGACTCGTGCCAAGGGTTTGTTCGCAGTTGCACCTGACGACACACTGAATCTAGTGATTTGCCTGAGTGCACGTCAATTGAATGCCAAGTTGCGTATCGTGGCGCGTTGTCATGATTTAAAGAATGCTGATAAGACACGTCGAGCAGGTGCGGACGAGATTGTCTCGCCAGACTTCACCGGCGGCCTGCGCTTGGTGTCGGCGATGTTACGTCCGCATGTGGTGACTTTCCTAGATGAGATGCTCAGGACAGATAACAATTTGCGTATAGAAGAGATCAGCGTGTCCGCAAATTTCGCTGGTAAGAAATTGGAACTATTACAACCGCAGAATCGCGAATATATCCTGTTAGCGACACGTACCGTTCAGGGTAAATGGGTGTTCAATCCAGAGTTACAACATGTGATGCATACAGAGGAAGTGCTGATGGTGATGACTACGCCCGAAGGGCGGGCGCAGTTGGAGAGCGTGTTGCATGCCTGAAGTGCTAGAAGGTGTAACTCGTTAGCAAGTGTATTGAGTTGTGGTTGTTGCTTCTGCTCATGGGGGCTGCTTTCACGGCATTGCCCAGTTTGCCGAGCGTCGCTCCCGTGATGACCGCCCAGTTCTTGTCTATTTTGTAGGTGTAGCTGGCCGTTAGATCCACTTCACGTATTCCTGAGCCTGGGGTATATATTGCATATCCGCTACTAGCCGATTGTGCTGCATCTACACCAAAATATGTTTGCATATAGCTGCTATTGGCATAAGTCGAAGCTAAACCGAAGGTGGCATATCGATCTGAGGCCAGCGTGAGTTTATAGCTTGCCCCTATGTTAAATAGCATGCCTTTGCGATCCAGTCCTGAGCCATAACGCAGACTGGTGTTTAGTCTGACTTCTTTACTGGCCGAGTAACTGTAAAAACCGCCCAGCTCAGGCCGTACACTGACATCCCCTAAGCCTGCCAAGGCACTCGAGGCATTCTGCTTGCGCCCCATATCCACAGTCAGTCCCAAACCATATGACGTGCTGCTATCTGTAGAGAAGTTATAGCCCACGCCGCGAGGTAGTCCAGCGAACCAACCGTT
>JBBQKX010000099.1:0-5828 GCA_038327315.1 Burkholderiales bacterium
CAATAAAAATTGAAAGATTTGTGTAATGCGATTCATGATGACCATCCTGCTGTTCTGAGAAGCGGCACTCTAACACCACAAAAATCTACAACTCAAGCCCTATTACGGCCTAGATATTCATAAAATCAGAGTAAAAACCTCAACTTATAGCCTACCAACTACGGCCATCCACCAGACTGATTTTGAGTGCAGATATATCTACATCCTCCAAGCAGCGCGCATTGATACTGAACATCTCCATGCCTTTGTACGAGCCTGTGCCCATAGGTGCGCAGCCGCAGATGGCACAGAAGTGATGGCTGATGGACTTTTTGCCGAACTGATAGATGGAGAGATTCCTCTCGGGGGTGAGGAAGCGCACTTGGCTGCGGGGGACGAACCAGCGTAAGGCCCCTAATCTTTGGCAGATAGAACAATTGCATTGCTTGACGCTATGCAGATCGCCTTCGACTTCGAACTTGATGTGCCCGCAATGACAACTTCCTTGATAAATCATCATGCGCTCCTTGATAGTTGAGTATCAGATGCGAGTGTAGACCAGATCCCATACGCCATGCCCCAAGTTCAAACCGCGTTTCTCAAATTTGGTGAGTGGGCGATAGTCGGGTCGAGGCGCGTAATCGCTTACGGTGTTCTTCAATTGGGCTTCATCGTTCAAGACTTGCAGCACCTGCTCGGCATATTCCTGCCAATCAGTCGCGACATGGATGTATCCACCTGCCTTGATCTTCTGTACCAGCGCGGCGATGAAGGGCGACTGTATCAAGCGGCGTTTGTTGTGACGGGCTTTGTGCCAAGGATCGGGAAAGAAGATGTGCACACCGTCCAACTCAGCGTCGCCCACCATATCGTGTAGCACTTCCACGGCATCGTGCTGGATGATGCGGATGTTCTGTATCTGATTCGACTCGATGAGTTTGAGCAGATTGCCTACACCTGGGGTATGCACTTCTAAGCAAAGATAATCATTCTCGGGGTTTGCTTGCGCGATGATTGCGGTGCTGTCGCCCATGCCGAAACCAATTTCCAATATTTTGGGCGCTTTGCGTCCGAAGGCGAGCTCTAGATTGAGTGCCTTCGGCTCGTAAGTGATACCAAACTGTGGCAACAGTGTCTCGACCGCACGGTGCTGGGCAGGCGAGACGCGTCCGGTACGACGCACGAAACTGCGGATGTGGCGATGGTTGCTGGTGTCGTTCATATTGTTAGTGGTTTAACTCTGCGTTAGGTGTTAGCTGCGTGCTGTCGTAATCATGCCCGCTGTCGGCGAGCTAGGACTGGCGCTATACAGTTTTTTGGGCATACGACCCGCGAGGTAGGCGGAGCGCCCAGCTTCCACGGCTTGTTTCATTGCCTTGGCCATCAACACCGGCTGCTGCGCACCGGCGATTGCCGTATTCATCAACACCCCTGCGCAACCTAGTTCCATCGCGATGGCTGCATCGGAAGCTGTACCCACGCCTGCATCAACGATGACAGGAACGCTGACTCTGTCCATGATGAGTTGCAGATTCCAAGGATTCAAGATGCCCATGCCCGAACCTATCAATGAAGCCAGCGGCATGATAGCCACGCAACCGATGTCTTCCAGTTGCTTGGCGATGATAGGATCGTCTGAGGTGTAGACCATCACTTGAAAACCATCTGCGACCAGTGTTTTAGCGGCAGCAATCGTTTCGATGACGTTGGGGTAGAGGGATTGCGGATCGCCCAGCACTTCCAGTTTCACCAGACTGTGACCATCCAATAACTCGCGTGCCAAGCGCAGGGTGCGCACGGCATCGTCGGCGGTATAGCAGCCCGCCGTATTGGGTAGTAGCGTGTATTTAGAAGGTGGCAAAATCTCCAGTAGACTGGGTTCATTAGGGTTCTGGCCGATGTTGCTGCGGCGTATCGCGATGGTGATGATCTCTGCGCCACTGGTCTCTATAGCGGCCTTAGTCTCGGCAAAGTCTTTGTACTTGCCTGTGCCGACCAACAGGCGTGAATCGTAGGATTTACCAGCGATGATGAGTTTGTCGTTCATGTTCATTCCTATTCAAAATTTGCTGCTTATATCTTGCGTAACGTTAACGAATTGGTTTGCGTTCGTCTCGCGTAGGGGTAAAAGCGAGGGTTAATCAGCCGCCACCGACCGCGACTACAACCTCTAGTTGGTCGCCATCTGCTAGTCGCACATTCGCATAGCTACTGCGCGGCACAATCTCGCCATTACGTTCCAGCGCGATGCGTTTGCCTGTGTAACCGAGTTGTTCGACCAACTCGGCAACGTTCAAAGGTTGGGGAAATTTACGGCTCTCGCCATTGAGTTTTATGGTAATCACTGCTTCGTGTCCGTGTTAGAATCGCGCCGCATTTTACACGATGCGATTCACTAGGCGGGTGTAGTTCAATGGTAGAACGGCAGCTTCCCAAGCTGCATACGAGGGTTCGATCCCCTTCACCCGCTCCAAAAATCCAAAATTCAGCGCGCTACGGCGTTGTTCTCGAAAAGTTACTCCCAACAGCGTAAAGGTCGCAGCAAAGCTGCGGGCACCTTCGGCGTACCCTTTGCGGGTGAATACTTCTTCTATGCGCCGTGCTAATTTTTAGTTCGCGCCTTGTCTCGCTTCGTATTTAAGATTTTAACCTTTCACTTCAAAGCGATGTCGGGCACGACCACTCTTTGGTCATGCATAACGATCTTGGCGACGAACCAAATCGCGATTCCGTTGGCACATAGCGCCACATAGCCCACCGTGCCGTAGTCTACCAAAGCACCCGTGCTGTCCTGTGTGATGATGAAGCCGGCTAAGGTACTGGCCATTGCCATCGAGAAAGATTGCACCGTGGCGTTGAGTGACATGAAGGTGCCGCGTAGCTGCGGTCTGGCAGCGGAGGTGATAATGGCCATCGCGGGAATCATACGACCCGACACCAAGACGAAAAAGAAGGTGGTGTAGATCAGCCAAACCCACAGTGGTGCGGCAGTGACGTGGGTAAGCAGTAATAAGGGTACAGAGGCGCAGAGCGCGACGATGCGATAGACCTCAACCTTGCCATGCCGATCTGCGCGTCTGCCTATGAATTGTGCGCTGAAGAAAGTCGCCGCACCGCCCACTAGATAGATGTAGGGAATGTCGTTTTGCAGGATGCCGATGTTATGCACCGCATACAGCGTGATGTAGGGAATGACCGTGAAGCCAGAGAAGATGATCATTGCGGAGAAAAGCAGCGCGCGCAGATGGTTGCCTTCACGCAACACCTCGAACATAGGCACAAAGGGATGTGCACGTTTTTGCGCACTGATGTGATGACGTAATTGTGGCAACACCTGTTGACCGATGATCACGAACACCACTGTCAAAAGCGCCACCAACACAAAGGGTGCACGCCAACTAAACCAGTTTGCTAGCCACAAAGAAATAGGTACACCCGCGATGGTAGACACCGAGAACGCCGACATCACGACGCCACTGGCACGTGCGCGGCGTTCGAAGGGGATTACGTCGCCTATGATGGTCTGTACCATCGCGCCCATCACCCCGCCAAAAGCCCCAGCGAAGGCACGTGCGATGATCAGAGTTGCATAGCTGGGTGCCAACGCGCAGGCCAGTGAGGCGATGCCGAACAATATGAACATGATGAGCAGGAAACGCTTACGCTCGAAGCGATCCACGAAGGTCGCCCCCAATAGTCCCGAGAATGCCGCACTGAAGCTATAGCTTGCTACCAGCAAGCCGAACTCATGAGTACTGATACCGAAATCATGTATCAGGATAGGTCCCAACGGCATCATGATCATGAAATCTAAGATGTGGCTGAACTGTATGCCGGCTAGTGTCAGCAACAGCCGGCTCTCTTGTTTGGGTGTCAGCGTGGGGTGCATGGTGGGTGCGGGTTTTGTGCGAGCGGCATTCTAACAGCACGCTGCAAAGCAGAGGTTCAGGATTGATTGTATGAAAATATTGATGTCTTCAGAATCGCTCATCTGGCGTGAGGTAACGCCATTGTCCTGGTATTAATTTGGACATCGCCACGCGTCCGATGCGAAGTCGTTTGAGGCTGAGAACTTGTAGGCCTACGGTCTCGCATGCGTGTTTGATCTGGCCGGTGACGATGCCTTTGATGGCGAAACGTAGACGTGTCTCGTTCTGCCAGCTGACTTTGCAGGGTGACAGTGCGCGGCCTCTGTATGTCAGGCCGTGATTCAATAGTTTCAGGCCTTCGGCGCTCAAAGTGCCTGCGACCTCGGCGATATATTCCTGCTCCAGTGTCGCGGCATCGGCTTTTAGTTTGCGTTCCACGCGCCAGTCTTGGCTGTAGACCGTTAAGCCATCTGCGCCGGGTTCTAGTGGTGCGAACTGCGAGAGTCGGTGGTGGTGATGTTTGAGAGTGCGAATTTCTGAGGTGTCTTCGCCACTGCGAGTTGATGCCTCTAAGAGTTGAGGTGCGATGCCTGCTGTTTGATGGGCGATGAGGGTGATGGGCGGCAAGGGTAGCGGCTGAGCACCAGCTTGCAGTTCGACAAGCTCATCACTCACCATAAATTGCGGCTCTTCGATGATTGCACCATTCACCGTCACATTGCCGGCAGTGATGAAAAGCTCGGCTTCGCGGCGCGAACAGCCGATGAGCGTGATCAATCTTTTTGCGAGGCGTATGGGTTCAGTCATGATAGTTGCGAATGCGAAGAGGTGAGCATTGTAGTTGCTCAGCGTGGTTCAGCGTGGGCATTTGATTTGTTGGGGGGCAGTTCAGCTTACGCTGTCGTCCTTTGCTTTGGGAGTGTGGAGTTCGCATACGTCGCAGTAGTCGGCAGGCATGTTTTTTAGGTGTGGCACACACACTACGACATCATGGCTACATTTTCGTCTGAAGGTATGCGCGCACAAGCCGCAACTGGGTTCCAGTTCTACGAAATCGATTTTTTTCACTTCTTGATCCATGCGTCGCCCCTCCAGAGGGCAGTGATGCTTAGCGTTCGGGCGAGCTAAAGAGGTAGTAGATTTAAGGCTGCTAGGGCTGGGATGAGATACCTAATACCGAAGTCCCGCTACCATAGTCACCCTTAGGCTGGAGATTTTGCGCTTATACTTTTCAGTATATTTCCCAGTGGGCGGAAACATACTCTGGGTGTGCTGAGTGGTCAATCAAAACCACATACTTGAGTAGCTCGTATGGGGCATCCTAAAAATTCATCTCCTTATTAAACAGTGACATCAGTTAGGCATGTGTAATCGTATTCAGAATGAGACTGCCATTGCTGCGTGCTCGGTGTAAAATTCAAGACGAAATATTTTCTTCTTTGCCACATGTCAGCTCCCTCTTTCGTCCATCTGCGCTTGCACAGTGAGTACTCCATTGCCGATGGCATGGTGCGTGTAGACGAGGCCGTTGCTGCCGCACTTGATGACCAGATGCCGGCATTGGCACTGACTGATCTGAGCAATGTGTTCGGATTGATCAAGTTCTATAAAGCTGCACGCGGTAAGGGTGTGAAGCCAGTGATAGGCTGCGATGTGTTCATCAGCAACGAAGTCGACAGGGATAAGCCGCAGCGCATGTTGTTGTTGTGTCAGTCGGGTGAGGGTTATCTGTTGTTATGCCAGTTGTTGTCGCGTGCTTATTTGGAGAACCAATATCGCGGCCGAGCCGAGCTGCGCCGAGCATGGTTCCATGAGACGGGTACGACAGGGCTGATTGCACTCTCGGGCGCACATCAGGGCGATGTTGGGAGTGCCTTGATAACGGGTAATCAGCTGCTGGCCAAACAATACGCAAATGAGTGGGCGGCATTGTTCAGTCAGCGTTATTACATAGAAGTGCAGCGCGTGGGTCATGCCGAA
>JBBQKX010000100.1:0-5784 GCA_038327315.1 Burkholderiales bacterium
CACACTTGCCGCCATCTTCAAATCCGTTTCGATTTTTTTTCGATCTGTTATATCGCGTGATGAACTCCATATGGCTATTTGTCCGCCATATAGGGTTCTATTTGCACTGATTTCGACCTCAAGGATTGAGCCATCCTTACGCATATGTTGTGTTTCAAAGACCTTATCGCTCGCTAAAATTTCTTTGGCGAAATCTTTAATCCCTTGCGGTGAGAGATAGGTGTCCCATTGCGCGACATTCATCGTGAGCAACTCTTCCCGCGTGTAACCTAACATCTTGCAAAACTTATCATTCACCTCAACGACATTGCCTTCTGTATCCACGATATGAATGCCATCACCCGCCGTCTTCAACAACAGCTCGAATTTTTCCTTATCTTTGAGATTGGCCAGAGTCTCTGCGATGAGATGATCTTTAGTGACATCCTGTATCGTTCCGCGCATCACTATTTGCGCACTCTGCTCAGACTGGCTGCATGCCCCCCGCATATGCGCATAACGCTGCTCCTCGCCCACCTTGAAACAAAGTTGCAAATCAAAGGCGGCTCGATGTATCAGCGCATCATTAAGCGCACTCTTCAGGCTCAGTTGATCGCTGGTAGACAACTTGTCTATCAGTGTGGCTAAAGTAGCTGTGACATGCTCTGGTACATTCAACAATTGATACAACGCTGCTGACCATACCCAACGATCCGAGCTTGCATTCCATTCCCATCTACTGAGATTCGCGAGCTTCTGCGCCTCACGCAGACTCTCCTCACTATCTTTCAGATTCTTGAACAACAAATTCAGAGGATCTCTGAGCCCAGTGACGACTAGGGCCTTATAGATTAAAAAGAAAGAAGTGACTTTTAACAAATGTCCAAAATCGTTGAAGAAGTCGTTCATCGCATTAGAGATGTACATCGTAAAACACAACTCGGTCGCAATCATGATGACGAGCGAGCCGCGTATTAGATTGAACACCCGAGTGTCGAAACGATCTCTGAACCGTGTCAATATCAAAATATTGAGGAGGATCATTCCAATGATGATGTATTCGCTGATCTTCTTGAAGGTCGTTAAGCCTTCACCAGGCACAAAGCAGATTGGAAATATTTTGAAATATAGTATCGACGTGACCAGCACTGCGGTGACTATGCCTAATACGCTTACAAGAATGTATTTATTGAGCTGATGTGCCGAACCCAGATACACAAACGCAAACAGCATGCTGACCGCTTCAAGACCACGTGCTGCGATCCAGAACTGAGGTGCGTAATAGTCGTAATCCGTGAATATTGGCATACCCGCATAAGACAAGGTATGCAATAAATCGATGATGCCGATGAATAAATAAGCCACGCCGACGAATAGGACATATTTATTGTCTATCGACTGCCAGCTATTGATTGCGATAATGAAGACGGTGACCGCGATGAAGATGCTGACCAACTCAGCCAGACTATGGAACAACAGATAGTTATAGTAGGACGTCAGTTGTATGCCCAACAGTAGCAGCGCAAAGGCGATCAACTCACCTAGGGATAAGTCATAGCGCGACCATATCGATGTCTTTTCCTTTGAAGCCATAAGCACTCGAACCCATTTCATTGAATTATCAACATACAGCAAAAATCATCCATGCATAAGCTATTGCGCCACGCTGACGATTTGCACAAAACTCCAAAAGGATTATCGACAACGAATCAAAATACTTGAGCACCAGCTTGAGTATTTCAGCACGACGTCTTTGCGGCCCGCCCTCGGATTCCGCGCATATTAAAACGATTAAGAAATTTGAAACTTACTCATACTATACTGGTCTGGTGAGTACAATGACGGATACCCCTGTCTACTAATTCGTTTCAAAAAGGAAGTTCATCATGAGTAGCAAAGTCGAAAAGCTTTCCCCTAATGAAGTACAGAATATCCACGCTTATTGGCGCGCTGCAAATTATCTTGCTGCTGGCATGATCTACCTGCGTGATAACCCGCTGCTTAAAAAACCACTCGAACTCAAGCACATCAAGAACCGCTTGCTCGGTCACTGGGGTTCAAGTCCAGGCTTGTCTTTCACCTACATCCACATGAATCGTTTGATCAACAAGTACGATCTGAATGCGATCTTCCTAGCAGGCCCCGGACATGGCGCACCGGGCGTATTAGGGCCGGTCTATCTGGAAGGTCGATATAGCGAGGTCTATCCCAACAAAAGTGAAAACGAAGCTGGCATGCAGCAGTTTTTCAAAGACTTTTCCTTCCCCGGTGGCATCGGCAGTCATTGCACACCCGAAACACCTGGCTCTATACACGAGGGGGGTGAACTAGGTTATAGCGTGTCGCACGCCTTCGGAGCGGCGTATGACAATCCGGATCTAATCGTCACGGTGATGGTAGGCGACGGCGAAGCCGAGACCGCACCTCTAGCCACTTCTTGGCATTCCAACAAATTCCTCAACCCTATCCGTGACGGTGCGGTGTTGCCCGTCTTACACCTGAACGGCTACAAAATTAACAACCCGACCATACTCGCACGCATCTCACACGAAGAGTTGGAGGCGCTGTTCAAAGGCTATGGCTGGACGCCCTACTTCGTCGAGGGCAGCGACCCCGAGACCATGCACCAGACCATGGCTGCGACGATGGAAACCTGCGTGCTGGAGATACGCCGTATCCAACAGGAAGCGCGTAGCAGTGGCAAACCTATACGGCCACGCTGGCCGATGATCGTATTGCGCTCACCCAAAGGTTGGACTGGGCCTGCCGAAGTGGATGGCAAAAAAGTGGAAGGCTTCTGGCGCGCACACCAAGTGCCTATCGCAGATGTAAAAACACCAGAACATTTTGACAAGCTGAAGGAATGGCTGGAAAGTTATCAAGTATCGGAACTGTTCGATGAACAGGGTAGCTTGCTGCCAGAACTAAAAGCACTAGCCCCCAAAGGCGAGCGCCGCATGAGTGCCAATCCGCACGCCAACGGTGGCTTGCTGCGCAAAGCATTGCATATGCCAAATTGCAAAGACTACGCCATCGAGGTCACTAAGCCGGGCACGACCATCGCCGAAAATACTCGACCATTGGGCAAGTTCCTGCGCGACATTATGCGCAACAATATGCACAACTTCCGCGTGTTCGGCCCTGACGAAAACAGCTCCAACAAACTAGATAACATCTACGAAGTCAGCAAAAAAACTTGGCTGGCAGACTATCTGCCTGAAGATGCGGGTGGTGGCGAACTGTCACCAGATGGTCGTGTGATGGAAATGCTCTCCGAGCACACTTTGGAAGGTTGGCTGGAAGGCTATCTGCTCACTGGACGACACGGCTTCTTCTCCACTTACGAGGCCTTCGTACACGTCATCGATTCGATGTTCAACCAACATGCCAAATGGTTAGCAATGACCAAAGCCGTGCCGTGGCGTGCACCGATCTCTTCGCTGAACCTACTCATCACCTCCACTGTCTGGCGTCAGGATCACAACGGCTTCACGCATCAGGATCCCGGCTTCTTGGATGTCGTCGTGAATAAGAGTCCGGAAGTCACGCGCATCTACCTTCCGCCCGACGTGAACTGTCTATTGTCGGTTGCAGATCATTGTTTGAAGAGCACCAACTACATCAATGTCATCGTCTGCGACAAACAGAAGCACTTGCAATTTCTGGATATGGAAGCGGCTATCCTGCATTGCAGCAAAGGCATAGGCATCTGGGATTGGGCGTGCAACGATCAAGGTGCTGAACCCGATGTGGTCATCGCCAGTGCAGGCGACATTCCCACCAAGGAAGCCTTGGCATCCATCGTACTGTTGCGCGAGCACTTCCCAAGCTTGAAGGTGCGCTTCGTCAACGTGGTCGATCTATACAAACTCAGCCCAGCCAGTGAACACCCTCATGGCCTGACGGATAAAGATTTTGATGGCTTGTTTACTGCAAACAAACCCGTCATGTTCAATTTCCACGGCTACCCTTGGTTGATCCACCGACTCGCTTATCGACGCAATAATCACAAGAACTGGCATGTGCGCGGCTATAAAGAAAAGGGCAGCATCAATACGCCGTTGGAACTGGCGATACAGAACCAGATTGATCGCTTCAGCTTGGTGATCGACGTGATAGACCGCCTCCCCGAATTGCAAGTCGCTGGCGCCCACGTCAAAGAAAAAATGTTGGATATGCGTATCGAATGTCGTAACTATGCGTATGAGCACGGTATCGACTTGCCTGAGGTAGACAACTGGACATGGCCGCTTTAACTGGGATGCAGGATGCGCCACAACATCCTGAATCACGCCCATGAAAAACATCCTCACCATCAATAGCGGCTCATCGTCGATCAAAGCCAGTCTGTTTTTAGCTGATGGGACTAGACGCGATTTTCGTTACGAACATCTGCGCGACCATGCCCCAGCTTTCGACCAACTGATGCTCGACTTGGCGGGTGTCAAGCCTGACATTGTTGGCCATCGTTTTGTACATGGCGGTGACATCGTCGATGCGGCACGCATCGCGGATGCAATAGAGATAGACAGACTACGTAGCATCATCAAGCTTGCACCGTTACACCTACCCGGCAACTTGATGGGCTTAGCGTTATGCATACAACGCTTTGATGTGCCGCAAGTAGTCTGCTTCGACACTGCCTTCCATGCCACGCTGCCCGAACTGTCTTCACGACTGCCTATCCCTAAAGCGCTCGGCATGCGACGCTATGGCTTTCACGGTTTGAGTTATGCCTATATCGCATCGCAACTCCCTGCGCTGCTAGGAGAGACTGCACAGGGACGCATCATCGTTGCGCATCTAGGCAGTGGCGCGAGCTTATGTCTCTTAGAAGGGTTGATATCGCTAGACACCACGATGGGGTACACCCCCGCCGGCGGCATCACGATGGGGACGCGTAGTGGCGACCTCGACCCTGGCGTGATGTTGGAACTCGCCCAGAGGTTCGACGCAAATCAGTTAAGCGATTTAGTCTTTCATCAGATGGGCTTGCTGGCACTCTCGGATGGCGAGAGTAGCGAAGTGAGTGAACTACTGGAAAGTAATACAAAGCACGCTCGATTTGCCATCAGCTACTTCTGTCGCCAAGTGCGCGCCGCCATCGGTAGCCTCGCCGCCAAAGCAGGGGGCATTGATGCACTTGTATTTACAGCAGGAATTGGCGAACACGCAGCAGCGATCCGAACTGAAATCTGCGCACCGCTAGGATTTTTGGGACTAGCTGTAGACGAAGCGAAAAATGTTGCGGGTGAGCTACACATAACAGCATTGAACAGCAAACCCATCCTAGTCATGCCGACTGATGAGGAAGCAATGATATGCAAACTATGTTTAGACTACGTAAACGACTAGTTTCGTATTGACCAACCAACTCACTATTCCTCCAGCAAGCTACGGAGCATCCCTAGCATTATTTTGGCACCGGCATCACGCGGCATAAAACGCCGCATGAGCCTCACCGAAAGAACGCCAGCGTGGAGTGTCTCAAATACTTTATTCCTCTAGTAAGCTTCTGAGCATCCATTAAAGCTTTTGGCACCGGCATCACGCGGCAGAATACGCCGCATGAGCCTCACCGAAAAAACGCCAACTCGGCGGAGCACAACGATTTTATTCTTCTAATAAACTCCGCAGCATCCCTAGCATTATTTTGGCACCGGCATCACGCGGCAGAATACGCCGCATGAGCCTCACCGAAAGAACGCCAGCGTGGAGTGTCTCAAATACTTTATTCCTCTAGTAAGCTTCTGAGCATCCATTAAAGCTTTTGGCACCGGCATCACGCGGCAGAATACGCCGCAT
>JBBQKX010000101.1:0-5545 GCA_038327315.1 Burkholderiales bacterium
AGCACTTTCACACCATTGATATCCACTGCCTGCTTGAGTAGATCATCCCCTTGTGATGCAGCCAACTTAGACTTCAGCGTCGCCATCTCTTTTTCCAGCGCTTTAACGCTGTCTAGCACCTGCATCACACGTGCTGCGACATTCTGCGGCTGTGCCTTTATGGCTGTCGCGATAGCTTGCAGTTGCTCTTGCTGTTGTTGGATAAGTGCCAAGGCGCCTACACCAGTGACCGCTTCCACACGACGTACACCGGCCGCCACACCACCTTCGGAAACGATTTTGAACAGCCCAATATCACCGGTGCGCTTGACGTGCGTACCACCGCACAATTCCTTGGAACTACCAATGCTCAATACACGTACTTCGTCGCCATATTTCTCGCCGAACAACATCATCGCGCCGCTCTTTTGCGCATCGGAAATCGCCATCACAGCAGCATCCGTCGCTACGTTCTCCAGAATTTCTGCATTTACAATTGCTTCCACTTGGGCAATGTCCGCATCGGAAATTGCAGCGTTATGCACGAAGTCGAAACGGGTCTTATCCGCATCGACTTGCGAACCTTTTTGTTGCACATGATCGCCTAGCACTTCACGTAAAGCCTTGTGCATCAAGTGCGTCACCGAGTGGTTACGTTCGGTCGCCGCACGCGCTTGTGCATTAACACGTGCGTTCACGTTGTCACCCACCGTGAGCTTACCGGTCTTCACCACACCGTGATGACCGAACACCGTGGCCTGTATCTTTTGCGTATCTTCGACCGCGAAGATGGCTTGCGCACTGCGTAACTCGCCACTATCTCCGACCTGACCGCCTGACTCCGCGTAAAAAGGTGTGTCATTCAACACCACCACACCCATCTCACCCTCGGACAAAGTTTGCACAGTTACGCCGTCTTTGTAGAGTGCCAGCACAGCACCCTTATGCTCAAGTGCACTGTATCCGTGGAAGGTCGTCGCTTGACCTTCATATTCCAGATTGGTCGCCATCTTGAACTTGCCCGCCGCGCGTGCCATCTGTTTCTGGTTAGCCATAGCCGCATCGAATCCTGCTGTATCCACGGACACATCGTGTTCGCGGCATACATCCTGAGTTAGATCCAGCGGAAAGCCGAAGGTGTCGTGTAACTTGAATGCGGTATCACCGTTGAATACTTTACTGCCCAATTTTTTCATCTCGGTCAGTTCGGATTCCAAGATAGACATACCGTGTTCTATGGTCGTGAAGAAACGTTCTTCCTCTTGCTTCAATACATCCATCACACGCGTCTGTGATTTCGCCAAATCGGGATAAGCAACACCCATCTCATTAACCAGATCGGGCACCAACTTGTAGAAGAACGCTGCACGTGCACCCAGCTTGTAGCCATGACGAATCGCGCGACGGATGATACGACGCAACACATAACCACGACCTTCGTTGCCAGGTATCACACCATCAGAGATTAGGAAGGAGCAAGCGCGTATATGGTCGGCCAAGACTTTGAGCGATGGAGAGTCCATATTGCTGCAATGTGTCTCACGTGCAGCGGCTTTAATGAGCGCTTGGAATAAATCGATTTCGTAATTGGCATGGACATGTTGCAACACTGCCGAGATACGCTCCAGCCCCATGCCGGTATCTACCGAGGGCTTGGGTAGTGGATGCATCACGCCCGCTTCGTCGCGGTTGAATTGCATGAACACGTTGTTCCAGATCTCGATGAACCTGTCGCCGTCTTCTTCCGGTGTGCCGGGCAATCCGCCGGGGATGTGCGCGCCGTGATCGTAAAAAATTTCGGTGCAAGGGCCGCAAGGACCGGTGTCGCCCATCATCCAGAAATTATCCGACGCATTAGGTGCGCCCTTGTTGTCGCCGATGCGGATCACGCGTTCGGCTGCCAGCCCCATCTCTTTCGTCCAGATATCGTAAGCCTCGTCATCCTCGGCATAGACCGTGACGTAGAGCTTGTCCTTAGGAAGTTTGAATTCGACCGTGAGCAATTCCCATGCGTACTTAATCGCGTCTTGCTTGAAGTAATCGCCAAAACTGAAGTTACCCAACATCTCGAAGAAAGTATGGTGACGTGCGGTGTAACCGACGTTTTCCAAATCGTTGTGCTTACCGCCTGCGCGTACGCATTTTTGCGAGGAAGCTGCACGAGTATATGGACGCTTATCGAAACCGAGGAACACATCCTTGAATTGGTTCATACCCGCATTGGTGAACAACAGGGTCGGATCTTCATGAGGGACCAATGAGCTGGACGCCACCACGGTATGCCCTTTGGAGGCAAAGTAATCTAGGAATTTTTGACGAATCTCACTGCTTTTCATGGTGCGCCTTAAGTATCTATTTTGTCGATAAAATCGGCGCGCATCATACCATGTACGGCCCGCCCACTCTATGTCCTCAGTGCCGCTGCTGCCTTATCAAGCAACACAATCTGGATGTCCATCACATTGGTTCCGGTAGGCCCAGTCTTGAGGTGGGTATGCGAGCCAGTAAGCTCATCTAGACGTGCGAAGTAATGATATGAATCGTTGCCTGCCAAATAGCGTGATGCATCCAGGCCCATGCTGAATGCGCAAGTAACAGTATCACCGTCGACCACAGCCCCTGCAGCATCGTTGTCGCCATCGCTACCATCCGTGCCAGCCGAGAGTAGGGTCACTCCTTGCATACCCGCGATGGCAATTGCGAAGGCCAGCGAGAACTCTTGGTTGCGTCCGCCCTGACCTTGCCCCTGCACCGTGACAGTGGTCTCGCCCCCACTCAAGAGACAGCGTCGCTCGCCTAGCTGTATAGACTGCAACTCGCCACGTACACGGCTGGCAAGCTCTCTTGCCACAATCCTAGCCTCTCCTTTGATAGCAACGCTATGCATTACAGTTTGCCATCCTGCCGCTTGCGCATGCACTTGTGCAGCAGCGAGTGCCATCGTCAAATTGGCTACGATGTGATTGTAGGTTTGCACCAGACATGCATCGCCCGCCTTCACGGTTTCAACGACTAAGCCAGCAATGCCTTGCGCTAGGTGATTTGTGACACGGCTGGGTACAGATAGTCCATAACGCAGTATCACCGCCTGAGCATCGGCAAAACTGCTGTCATCAGCTGAGGTTGGTCCTGAAGCAATTACATCTAAGGAATCGCCGATGACGTCCGATAAAATCAGGGTCACTAACTGCGCCGGGTAGGATGCCAACGCCAACTTGCCACCCTTCACCGCAGACAAATGCTTGCGCACCATATTCAGTTCATTGATGTTCGCGCCCGCATTCAACAACAAACGTGTCGTTTGCTGCTTATCTTGCAAGCTTAGTTCTGCGTCAGGTGCAACCAATAAAGCCGATGCCCCACCGCTCAGCAAGCAGATGATGAGCGTGTCAACATCTGCTTGCTGAGCCATCGCTAAGATGCGTGCGGTTGCTGCCACACCTGCTTCATCGGGTACTGGATGAGATGCTTCGACTAGTTCTATGTGGCGCAAAGATTCAGTGTGCCCCGTCTTGACCACAACGAGTCCCGTCTTGATCTTATCAGCCAGCACTGACTCAACCGCCAGCGCCATACGAGCCGTGGCCTTGCCTGCGCCGATTACGGTAATATTGGTGTACTTACTTAGATCAAAGACTCTGTCTGCGATATGCAACTCATCCTCGCTCAGCGTCATCGCATTGAGCACCGCCTGATATGGATCGACCGCCAATAGTGCTGCCTCAAATATCTCGACTAGCATCTGTCGTGCAGATGCATCTGCTACCCCTTTGCTTAGGGACTCATTCATCGAGATGGTCGCTGAGCCTTATTACTGCGTATATCGTATCCATGGAATAACCTCGCGATTGCAAAAAGCGCATTTGCTTGGCTTTCTCTCTCTGATCTGCTGGAGGATGAGCGAATTTTCTGCGCCATACTGCCAGCGCGCTTTCCAATTCTGTTTCTTTCAGTGCGGGAAGTTGTGCATCTATCAGCTCGTCGCTGATGCCGCGCTGGCGGAGCTCGTGGGTGATGCGTTGTGTGCCGAAACGACTGCGTTTGGCATGAACAAATTGCGTAGTTGCACGCTCATCGGACAGCCAACCGCGCGCAGTCAAGTCGTCAAGTAGCGCATCTAAATCAACGGGCTGTAATTGCTCGAAATCTTCTTCGACTTGCGCATGAGGCAACAGCTTAGCGCGCAGTTCTGCACGGCTGTACTCGCGCCTAGCTAAGTGCTGCAAGGCGCGCGCACGTAGACTTAACTCAGGCTTTTTCCTCATCCACTTTTGTCGCTTCTACTTTAGCTTCTACCTTCGCACCTTTAGCAGCCTTGGCATTAGCTGCTGGCTTCTGCCCACCGTCCAACAATGCTACGCCTAGCGCCGCACGAACTTTATTCTCAATCTCGAAAGCGACCTCAGGATGTTCACGCAAAAACTCGCGTGCATTGTCTTTGCCCTGCCCGATCTTCTCGCCTTTGTAGCTATACCATGATCCAGATTTTTCAACTAATTTATGCTGCACACCGAGATCTATTATCTCGCCCTCACGCGAGATTCCTTCACCGTAAAGGATATCGAACAATGCCTCACGGAAAGGTGGCGCGACCTTATTCTTGACCACTTTAACTCGAGTCTCGTTACCGATGACTTCATCGCCCTTCTTAATACTACCTATACGACGAATATCCATACGAACAGAAGCATAGAACTTCAGCGCATTACCGCCAGTGGTGGTCTCAGGGTTACCAAACATCACGCCTATCTTCATGCGGATCTGGTTAATAAAGATGACCATGGTATTGGAGCGATTGATATTTGCGGTCAGTTTACGCAAGGCTTGCGACATCAAACGTGCATGCAGTCCCATTTGCGAATCACCCATCTCGCCTTCGATCTCGGCCTTGGGCGTCAGCGCCGCGACAGAGTCGATCACCACGATATCCACCGAACCTGAACGCACCAGCATATCTACGATTTCCAATGCCTGCTCACCGTTATCTGGCTGTGAGATCAACAGATCGGAGACTTTGACGCCCAGCTTTTCTGCATAGACGGGATCCAGCGCATGTTCCGCATCGATGAAGGCCGCTGTGCCACCCAGCTTTTGCATTTCGGCGATGACTTGCAAGGTCAATGTGGTCTTACCCGAAGACTCAGGACCGTAGATCTCGATTACACGGCCACGCGGCAGACCACCTACGCCCAACGCGATATCCAAACCCAGTGAACCCGTAGATACGACCTGTATATCACGTGCCGCATCGTTCTCGCCCAAACGCATGATAGAGCCTTTACCAAACTGCTTTTCGATCTGGGAAAGGGCTGCCGCCAATGCCTTACTTTTATTGTCATCCATTTTTGTCGCTCCTGAAAAAGTGTGTGGATTGTTGCACAACATTTTCATCTTGTACAGAACGTTCGTTCTTTATCTTTTATTGCTTATTTGCCAATTCCCCATCTTGGCCCTAGCGATATGGCTTATCGGCCATATGCTGTGGTATTTTGCCTAAGTGCTGTTTTGCACTTAGGAGTCTTAATTGAATATCTTGCTATGTGGTGCTACGGGTTTTGTAGGTAGG
>JBBQKX010000102.1:0-5497 GCA_038327315.1 Burkholderiales bacterium
CGTGAGTTAGGCATCCCCGCCATCGTGGGCTGCGGTCATGCTACCGATGCCTTGAAGGAAGACGAATTGGTCACTGCTTCTTGCGCGGAAGGCGACACAGGTTATGTGTATCGCGGCCTACTCGATTACGCCGAGACACAAATAGACGAAGCACCGTTACCCGACATCCCCGTCAAGCTCATGCTCAACGTCGGCAATCCCTCGCTGGCCTTTGAGTTTGCGCAAATGCCTTCGGGCGGCATCGGTCTGGCGCGCTTGGAATTCGTCATCAACAACCTCATCGGCATCCACCCCAAGGCGGTACTGGAATATCAAAAGCTCCCCGCGAAACTACGCGATCAAGTATTGCTCCAAGCGAGTGGCTACGCTGATCCGGTCAGCTTCTATGTGGACAAACTCACTGAAGGCATCTCCACTCTTGCTGCTGCATTCTGGCCACGTCCAGTGATCGTGCGCATGTCCGATTTCAAGTCCAACGAATACCGCAAACTATTGGGCGGCGAACTCTACGAACCGATAGAAGAGAACCCCATGATCGGCTTCCGTGGTGCAGGGCGTTACGTCGCCAAAAGCTTCCGCGACTGCTTCGAACTGGAATGCAGAGCGATGAAGAAAGCCCGCAATGAAATGGGCTATCGCAATGTCGAGATCATGATCCCCTTCGTTCGCACTGTTGCTGAGGCGCGCGAAGTTGTTGAGATGTTGGCAGCACAAGGATTGAAGCGCGGCCAAGATGGATTGCGTTTAATCATGATGTGCGAGATTCCTTCCAACGCCCTGCTCGCCGAAGCCTTCCTGCAATACTTCGACGGCTTCTCCATAGGCTCGAACGACCTCACCCAACTCACGCTGGGATTAGACCGCGACTCCAGTCTGGTCGCCGACCGTTTCGACGAACGCGACGATGCCGTGAAAGCCCTGCTCAAAATGGCGATCAGCACCTGCAACCGTTTAGATAAATACGTGGGCATCTGCGGCCAAGGCCCCTCAGACCATTTCGACTTCGCGCAATGGCTGATGCAGCAAGGCATACAGACCATGTCGCTCAACCCGGACACGCTGCTGGAAACCTGGCGCAAGCTAGGCTCAGTCAGATCAATAGACGGTGATATGGCGGATTAAACTAGATTTGTTGTGAGGCCCGTGAGATATTCGCATGCAAATATACGCGGGACGACAGACCCTGAAAAAACTCATCACATCGATCACCTTACTACTGCTATTCAGCACCCTGACAGCAAACGCAGATGACTTGATCATCCGCGCATCGCCCACTTGTGCGGACTGGACCAAAGGACGACAGATCGACAAAGGACGCGGCGCAATGGTGCAGACTTCATGGTTGATGGGTTATCTTTCTGGCCTCGCGATGGGCAGCGAAACCGACATCTTCAAGAACGCCACCCCCAATGAATCTCTGTTCCTGTGGATGGACCACTACTGCGAGTCTTATACAACCAACACCATCGGCGAAGGTGCGAATGTGCTGTATTGGGAAATGATCAGGAAGCTGCAGAAATAGGTAGCAAAAACGTCCGCCACTCTAAGCAACAGCTAGCTGCTACCCGTTACCGGACGCTCGCGATAGCTATAGAATCCACGAAGGAGGCGTTCAAGTTCCTGACAACCTAGCTCAATGCCTAATTCTGACTATATTTCCCTCTCCCCGGCAAGTGAACCTCACTCGTTGTAACATTAATCAATGTGTTGGGTGGCGCACAGAAGAACTTTTGGATTGTTATTAATCTTTGCATATCTACACAATAAAGTGCTTGTGTGATTCGGATTGGTTCTGGTTCCGACTTTGTATTTATAAACCGATATGCAAGGAGTTCAAAATGAACAAAGATCAAGTTAAAGGCGTTGCAAAAGACATTGCGGGCAAGCTCCAGGAAAAAGCTGGGGAATTGGTCGGCAGCACAGATCAGCAGGTAAAGGGTTTGAGGAATCAGGCCAAAGGCAAAGTGCAGCAGAACATCGGCAACTTGAAAGAAGCCGTCAAGAACGCCAAAGTCTAAACGCTAGGAATTTTGGGTATGGTTCTGATATAAATTGCCGCAAATTGTGGCTTTATTAATGTGATACCAAATACAGGAAGAACTGGCCTAGTGTCCTCATTCAAGCTGTTTTAAATTAAATGGAGTAGAGCATGAAGAAAATTGCGATTGCTGTTGCATTGTTGTCCGTTGTTGCTACACCCGCTGTGGCTGCTGATATGTATGTTGGTATTAGCGGGGGGCAGGCTAAAACCAGTATTGAAAATAACACTTTTAATGCTACGACATTGAACTCAACCAACCCAACCAGCTGGGGTGTGTTTATCGGTCACGACTTTAACCCTAACTTTGCCGTTGAAGCTGAGTATCTCAACCTGGGCGAAATAAAGGGGGGAAATGGTTCAGTGAAATCTACCGGATTCAGTGTGAGTGGTGTAGGTTCTTTGCCACTCAATGAACAATTCTCGTTGTTCGGTAAATTGGGCTATGCAATGATCACCGGCAAACCTGGGGGAAGCTTTACTGGAAATGATCTGAAAAACAGAGCTTACACATATGGCTTGGGTGGTCAATTCAACATCACCCAATCGGTGGGTATCCGTTTAGGCTGGGATAAATATAAATTTAACGATGGCGGATTGAACGGCAATGCCAGCCTGGTCTCGATTAGTGGATTGGTTAAGTTCTAATTCAACTTAACACCCGGAAAAAATTTATCCTAAAAGCCGGAGTAATTCCGGCTTTTACATTTGAGAATTTTGCTCATATCAGGGGGCAATTTTGAATATAAATGTGCGATATCGAACCGACTTGACGCTTACTCAAGAACGAAACTGGCTTCGCGGATATTTCGTAAAGCATGTCGTGCATACGACTAAACAGGAGCAATAAAATGAATCAAAAAATATCAAACAGAAATAAGTTATCGGGTTCTTTGATGGCCATCGGTGTGGTCTTTATTCTGGGTATGGGCACGGCTGTTGCCGAGAACAATGATGCATCGCCACCACAGCCGCACAGTGATGGTGTAGTCGCGACTATCGACGATACTGCCATCACCGCCAAAGTGAAAGCCAAGCTGATGAACGATCACCGCCTCAAGAAATCCGACATCAGCGTGATGACTACCAACGGCGTCGTCACGCTCGAGGGCACGGCAACTACCACAAAGGCAAAATCCGAGGCCGAGCGGGTAGCCAAGTCGGTCGAAGGGGTCAAAAGCGTTGATAACAATCTGAAAGTTCCTGGGGACAACAAGTACGTCGCGAAGGCAGAACGTGCTGTATCCGATAGCTGGATCACCACCAAGGTGAAATCGTAGATTCTCGCTGACAGCGCTAGCAAAGGTTTCAAGGTGAGCGTAAAGACGAAACACGGCGTAGTGATTCTGAAGGGCGCACTGGCCAATCAGGATGCCATCGATCATGGCAGGATATCGCTGCTAAAGTTAAAGGTGTGAAGAGCGTAGATACGAAGGCGCTCACCATTAAAGGTAAGTAAACGCTCGAACCACCGTCAACACAGCCAAGGCCAACATGCGTTGACGTAACGGGGAAACGGACGGGGTCGATGAAGTCATGATTCTGCTCCTCTCGGTAACTGAGGCGGATTGCCTCGCTTACCAAGTTATGGCAACAGAGCCGCTGTTTCAACATCTTCAATCAACCGCTACCCAGGAATCAGAGCGCAATTACCGCGAAGCGGCTTAGTCCAAGGCCTAGTTCCTGCACCACAAAATTTTCTATTCTTTGTTCCTCAATCTCCACCATCAGTATTAACCACAGCGTCTACGTTTAACCCTCCCTCGTTCTGCGATAGAATCTATGCATGAATACGCAACCACGCACCCTAGGCTTAGTCAGCTTTACTCTAGCCGCACCATCTAACGATGCTTGAACTCTTCCTCACTGGTAACCGCGCACGACTGCGCACATGGCTGGTGCTGGGTTATGTGCTGTTCATCGCTTATGCCAGCCTCTCCCCCTTCAGTGGTTGGAAAGAACAGGGCTTGGACTTTTTGGCAGTGATGCAACAACCTTTGTTGCTGACCTACACCACTTTCGATGCGGCGCTCAATCTGCTCTCTTATCTGCCTTTGGGGTTGTTGCTCGGGCTGACCATGCGCGCGCGTTTGCCCGGCCTGACCACTTTGATATTGACCACACTGTTGGGTTTGGTGCTGTCGGCGAGCATGGAGTTTTTGCAAATGTATTTGCCTAGCCGTGCCAGTTCGAATATGGATATCTTGACCAATGTGAGCGGGACTTTGTTAGGCGCCCTGCTCGCACTGGGGATGACACGCTGGACGCGGCTTTATGATCGTATCTCTGCCACGCGTGATGTGATGTTTTTGCACGGCAAGCGCATGGATTTCGGCTTGGCGCTGTTAGTGTTGTGGATGTTCGGCCAAATCAATCCTTCATTGCCCATGCTCGGCAATGTATTCATCAGCGAGATTGCACATCAGCCTTTTGCTGCTGTCACCGATGCGCCATTCGATGTCTGGGAAAGTTCGGCAGTCGCGCTGAATCTGCTGATGCTGGGCACGCTGTTGCTGACCTTGTTGCGCAACCGAGCAACAGTCATCAATGTATTGCTGATGGTTTTAGCGAGTGTGGCGGTGATCAAACTCATCACCGCAGCGCTGTTGCTCAAGTCTTCCGCGATGTTGTTGTGGATGAACAGCGAGGCCATGCTGGGTATCTTGTTCGGCGGGGTGTTGTTATGGATGTCGCGGCATATGGCATACGGCCACATGATACGGGCCGGTGGCTTGCTGACCGTGGCCTATCTGGTCGTAGCACACGGCGTGTTAGATAGCACACCCGCTGCGGCGATGTCGGTGTATCACTGGCATTACGGCCACCTGCTCAACTACAACGGTCTAGCGCAAACCATCACGCTAGTCTTTCCCGCGCTGCTAATATTCCATCTGTATCGCGTGCGTTATCAATGAACCGCCGGGGCCACCATGAGCTATTTCGACAAACACGTTTTTTTCTGCACCAATCAGCGCGCCAATAACGACGGCTGCTGCAACAACCACGGCGCGCAAAAGATGCGCGACTACGTCAAAGCCAAGGTTAAAGATCTTGGCCTCTCCAACGATGAGAATCGTATCCGCATCAATTCGGCGGGCTGTATGGATAGATGCGATGACGGCCCAGTGATCGTGGTCTATCCCGAAGGTACTTGGTATACCTATGTGGATGAGAGCGATCTGGATGAAATCATAGAAGAGCATCTCAAACATGGTCGCATCGTGGAACGTCTGAAAATCTGATGATCGTCTCACTGCAAAAATTCTCCGTCGCAGGTTTGGCGGGTAACATCGAGGGCATCGCACATGTGCCAGACACAAGCCCGCGCGCTATCGCGGTGGTGGCACATCCACTGCCGACGATGGGTGGCACGATGGAGAACAAGGTTGCGACAACCTTGGCTAAGACTTTCACCGAGCTAGGCTGCGTGACCTTTCGCTTCAATTTCCGTGGCGTGGG
>JBBQKX010000103.1:0-5397 GCA_038327315.1 Burkholderiales bacterium
ATGTTGATGGCGGGTTGCAGCATCTAGGCGGTAAAAATCACGCGTGATTGATATTCAGGGGGCGTATTTTGACATATATCAATGCTCAGCATGTAAGCAACTGGCATAGTACGGTACACATTAATATAGGCGGAACGCATCATGTCATCAGCATTGGACCTGGATCTTGAACTGATACGCAGACTGGATAAGAACGGTCCGCGTTATACCTCCTACCCTACCGCAGACCGTTTCGTTGAAGCGTTCAATGCGGATAGTTATAGCGAGTGGGTTGCCAAGCGTGAGGTAGGTGGTGTTAGCCGTCCCTTGTCGCTGTACATACACATCCCATTTTGCAACACCCTGTGTTTCTATTGTGCATGCAATAAGGTCATCACCAAGGATAAGACTAAGGCTGCCGAATACGTAGGCTATCTCATCAAAGAGATGGAGATGCAAGCGTCCTTGCTGGGGCGTGGTCAAGTCATAGAGCAACTACATTTCGGTGGCGGCACACCTACATTCCTGAGCGACGACGAAATACGCGAAGTGATGGGGGCGATACGTAAGAACTTCAAGCTGATAGACAACGGTGAATACTCCATAGAGATAGACCCGCGCAAAGTTAGCGATGAAACGATCGCGCTGTTAGGCTCAGCTGGTTTCAATCGCATCAGCGTAGGCGTGCAGGACTTCGATGATGAAGTGCAGCGTGCGGTGAATCGAATCCAAAGTGAAGAAGAAACCATGCGCGTCATCAATGCAGCGCGGGCCAATGGCTTCAAATCGGTGAGCATAGATCTGATCTATGGCCTGCCCAAGCAGACCTTGGCAGGCTTTGGTGTGACTTTAGATCGTGTCATCGCGGCCGACCCCGACCGTCTGTCCATCTACAACTACGCTCACATGCCCACTCTGTTTAAGCCGCAGCGTCGTATCAACGAGAGTGATCTGCCAGAAGCGCAGACCAAGTTGGATATCCTTGGTATGGCGGTGAAGAAGCTGACCGATGCGGGGTACGTGTATATCGGTATGGATCACTTTGCCAAACCAGAAGACGAATTGGCGGTGGCGCAACGTCAGGGACGATTACATCGTAATTTCCAAGGTTATTCCACGCACTCGGATTGCGATCTTGTTGCGTTGGGCGTGAGCGCTATCGGCAAGATAGGCCCGACCTATAGCCAAAACTTCCGTGATCTGGAGAATTACTATGATGCCTTGGATCGCGACCAACTGCCTATCATGCGCGGTTTGGAGCTGAATGCCGACGACCTGCTGCGCCGCGCCATCATTCAGGCGCTGATGTGTCATTTTGAGTTGTCCTACGAGCCGTTCAATACGGCTTACTTGGTCGATTTTGAACAATACTTCGCGACCGAGATGCCGGAGTTGCGCGAGTACGAGAGAGAGGGGTTGCTGGAACTGTCTTCGCAAGGCATGACAGTGACTGCTAAGGGTCGTATGTTGATACGCAACATCTGCATGGTTTTCGATAAATACCTGCGCACGCGGACTGAGCACGCGAAATACTCCAAGGTCATCTAAGTCGTCATATCAAGCTGGTGGTTCATAGCGACTACCAGCTATCGACTGAAAATTTTCGTCTAGCCAGCTTCCGCTATAATCCGCACCTAATTTCTAGGTGGGCCAGTCATGAACAAAATCCTCAAGATCAGTTTGATCACAACGGCATCGGTGCTGGGTGTCGCGGTAGCGGGCGCGGCATATCTGGCAGCGACATTTGATCCCAATGCATACAAACAGCAGATCATCCAATCGGTAAAAGACAGCAAGCAACGCACCTTGCATTTAGATGGTGATATCAAGCTGTCTTTTTTCCCCAACATCGGGGTGAGTATGGCTAAAGTCTCATTGTCGGAGTTCAAGAGCGAACAAGAGTTCGCTGCTCTTGATAGCGCTCGCGTATCGCTGGCGCTGTTGCCGCTGTTCAGCAAACAGATTATCGTAAACGAAGTCAGCTTGAGTGGTATGCACGCCACACTGTTCAAACATAAGGATGGCAGTACCAATATTGATGACCTGCTGTCGCCCGCGCCTGCTACCGCATCACCGGATACTCCAGCGCAAGCCACCTCACCGGTACAGTTCGACATTGCCAAGGTGATGATAGATAAAACCAAGCTCGAATATGTAGATGAGCTAAGCGGTGCTAAATATGCCATTAAGGATTTGAGTCTCACGACAGGACGCATTGCCAATGGTGTGCCGGTCAAGATTGAAATGGCGGTAGGCGTTGAGGCCAATCAACCTAAGCTGAACATACAGACCCAGCTCAGCACGACGCTGACTTTCGATCTCGATAAACAGAGCTATCAGTTGGCTGGCTTGGATATGAAGGTCAGCGGTGCCGTATTGGATATCACACAGTTGCAGATACAAACCAGCGGCGACGCCAGTGCCAATCTGAGTACGCAAGAATTTTCCGCTAAGGAATTGTCCGTTAAAGTAAGTGGCATCAAGGGTAAGGAGGCATTCACTGCCGATTTGTCCGCACCTGATTTAAATCTCAATAAAGACCATTACACTAGTAGCGAGCTCACACTGAACGCAACCATGGATGCCGCTTTCGGCAAGCTGCAAGCTGCACTATCAGTGCCCGATATCAGCGGCAATGCACAGGCATTCAAGGTGGAAAACCTTAGTCTGGATGCGCAAGTGCAACAGCCTGAGCAAAGCTTCAAGTTCAAGCTCAGTTCACCGCTAGCGGGCAATATGGCCGCGCAACGTTTCGATCTAAGTAATCTGTCCATCGCGGTGAGTGCCGTGGGTGACAAGTTGCCGAACAAGTCCATCAGCAGCCAGATGAAAGGTAATCTACAAGTTGATCTCAAAAAACAGAGTGTGCAGACCATCATGTCTGGTGGCCTGTTGCAAAGCCAGGTACGTGCCAAGGTCGGCATGCAAGGCTTCACTCAACCGGCAATCAAGTTTGATGTCAATGTAGACCAGTTCGATGCGGATCTGTATCTACCTAAGAAGGCTACGGAAGCACCCAAGGTTGAGGTAGCACAGCCAGAACAACCATTGGATCTGTCTGCCTTGCGCACATTGAATCTTGAAGGCAGTCTGCGTGTGGGTTCGCTCAAAGTCGCTAACGTTAGAGTCGAGCAATTGCGCGTCGATGTGCAGGCACACAAGGGCATCGTCAACATCAGCCCGCTATCAGCCAAGCTCTATCAGGGTAGTACCAACGGTAGTATCAGCATAGATGCGCAAGCCACACCGACATTTACTGTGAAGCAAGATATGGTGGGGATAGACATCGCACCATTGGGCAAAGATGCTGCTAACTTCGATACCTTAGAAGGTCATGGCAACGTCAGCGTTAATGTCAGCACCAAGGGTGACACGGTCAGCGCGCTCAAGCGTGCTTTAAATGGCACGGCAACATTGAATCTGAAGGACGGAGCGATTAAGGGTATCAACGTCGCACAGAAGATACGTGATGTGAAATCCACTCTTGGCGCCAAGACCCAGACCACCTCAGCTGACAAGTCTGAGAAGACCGATTTCAGTGAGTTAAAGGCGAGCTTCAAGATCAACAACGGTGTGGCACATAACGATGATTTGAGCATGATGGCGCCACTGCTGCGTCTGAGTGGTGCGGGTGATATAGACATCGGCCACGACAGTATCGACTACCTAGCCAAGGCCACGCTCGCCAATACCCTCAAAGGGCAGGGCGGCGATGCATCAGTGAGCGGCTTGACCGTGCCATTGCGCGTGAAAGGACCGTTCAGCGAGCTTAAATATAATATTGAGTTCGGCGCTATGGTGAGCGATCAGACCAAGCAGAAAATCACTGCTGGTAAAGCTGCGGTGCAACAAAAGATCGACACCAAGAAGGAAGAGGTCAAGACGCAAGTCAAAGACCAACTCAAGGATCAACTCAAAGGCCTGTTCAAATAAGTCGCTGTGAGTAAGTCCTTCTCTGCGCGACTGGTCGCATGGCAGCACGCGCATGGTAGACATGACTTGCCTTGGCAGGGCGCGGATGCCTATGGTGTGTGGCTGTCGGAAATCATGTTGCAACAGACACAGGTCGCCACCGTCATCCCCTATTACCAGCGTTTCGTCGCATCATTCCCTGATGTGGGAGCCCTCGCTACTGCCAGTGAAGAGCAAGTACTAGCGCACTGGAGCGGCTTGGGCTATTACGCACGAGGTCGCAATTTGCACAAGGCCGCGCGACTCATAGGCGAGCGTCATGCGGGCCAGTTTCCAACCGACTACGATGACATCCTTGCGCTGCCGGGAATAGGCCGTTCAACTGCAGCCGCCATCTGTGCACTGGCCTATCACCAACATCGCGCCATCTTGGACGGCAACGTCAAACGCGTATTGGCCAGATACTGCGGCATCACAGGTTGGACGGGTGATAAAAAAATTGAATCGCTGCTGTGGCAACAAGCTGAAGAATTACTACCCAAACGCGAGGTCGCCGTTTACATCCAAGCGCAAATGGATATGGGGGCGACACTGTGCACGCGCAGCAAACCTAAGTGCGTGCAATGCCCAGTGCACGGGGATTGCGTCGCGTATCAAACCAATCGGGTAGCTGAACTCCCTAAACCACGTCCGCGCAAAATTGTCCCCGAACGCCACGCTACGTTTTTGTTGCTCATGTCAGGCCGCGATATCTTGCTAGAGAAACGTCCCGCACAAGGAATATGGGGTGGGCTATGGAGTCTGCCCCAGTTTGATGATGAAGATGCCGCGATGGTGTGGTGTGCACAGCGGGGCATCCCCTTCGATGTACACAAGACCCTTGCACCATTCACACATGTGTTCACGCATTTCAAATTGCATATCTTGCCGGTGGTGATAGAGGTAGCGCGTAAGCCGATGCAAGTGCAGCAGGGGGGCAGTGTGTGGATGGATGTTGAGGATGCGATGGGCGCGGCGATACCTACGCCGGTTAGGGTGATGTTGGAGAAGGTGGTATAGATTTGTTTGTCGTCATTCCGGCGTAGGCCGGAATCCAGATGATTTAATTGAGCCTCGCGTAGCGAAACAAAAATTTGATTTTCGTAGGATGGTGTTGAGCGTAGCGATACCCATCAAGATCAACTTCGCCGGTGGTAGACCGGCAGCTAACCCCTTTCTTTTGCTTCGCCAAAAGAAAGGGGCGAAAGAAAAGGCGACCCTGGCTACGCACCCTCCGGGTTCCTTCGGTTGAACGATATTGTGGGCGGCTGCGGAACTCGCACTACGTGCTCAGACAGTCCTCGCCGACTACCCCCAAAATATCGCCCGCCCTCAGTGCTCCACAAGGGATGTAAGTCAAAAGCCAAAATTCAAAATCTACACCCCAAAAGCAGATGCCGCGTAAACGCGGCATTGTTATGCTGAGCTGCACATCAAAAACTATATTGATGTTGATACAGACAGGTG
>JBBQKX010000104.1:0-5388 GCA_038327315.1 Burkholderiales bacterium
TAGTCTGCCACCGCAACAGGACTGGCAGCTTCTGTCTTCTTGGGCTTACGCAACAACAATAGCAAAGGCAACATCAGCACGAAGTTAGTCGTAGCGAACCAGAAGCTATCGATGTAAGCAGCATTTTGTGCCTGATGGAACACCGCTTTAGCCACTATCGCAATTCCTTGTGTATCGCCTGCACTCATATGCAGTGGTGCGAGGTAACTGCGCAGCGCCTCGCTATAGGGCGTGATATCTCCGCGCAAACTGGCCCAGTTTTGTTGTGTACTGCGCGAAAAATATGTCGCCAAAATGGATATGCCTAGCGCCGAACCCATCGAACGTATCAAACTGTAGATACCCGCAGCTTCTGCTGCAGTCTCTCTAGGCAGGGTGGTGAACGCCAACGTAGAGATGGGCACAAAGATCAACCCCATACCGACGCCTTGCAACATCATCGGTAATATCAAGTCGCTAGGCGTGATATCACCGGTGTAGCGGGTCATCAGATAATTTCCTAGGACGCTGGCAAGTATCCCTACGAAGATGAAGTTACGCGGAGCGATTTTGCCGACGAATTTCCCGACGAAGATCATCACCAGTAAGGAAGCCAAACCGCGCGGCGCCATATACAAACCGGCCTCGAATGTCGGATAGCCGAGGAAGTTCTGCAAGAACAAGGATTGCAACAACATGCCACCAAAGAAACCTATGCCTATGGCGGTCATGATCAGGCTGGCAACTAGAAAGTTGCGGTCACGAAAGATGCGCAGATCGAACAAGGGATGATGCTTACCCGTGAGGGTATAGACGAAGAAAAATACGATAGACAACACTGCAATCACGCTTGCGAACACCAGCATGCTAGAGCTGAACCAATCGTCCTGATTCCCCCTATCCAACACCAATTGCAAAGCCGCGATGCCCACTGCCAGCGAGGCGAAGCCCAGCCAATCCATACGTCGTGCTCGTACTATTGTGTCCGGTACAAAACGCATCGTCAGTAGTAAGGACAAGATTCCCACTGGTAGATTGATGTAGAAAGTCCAGCGCCAACTGATGACCTCTGTGAGATAACCACCCAGCGTCGGCCCGAGTATGGGTGCAACCATCACCCCCATACTCCAGATTGCCATCGCCTTGCCGCGTTGTTCTCCGGGAAAGTTTTGCAGCATGATGGATTGCGACAAGGGCACCAGCGATGCACCAAACACTCCTTGGAGGAAGCGGAACATCACCATTTGGGTCAGACTGGTCGCCATACCACACATCGCGGAAGCGACTACAAAGCCGGCGATACTGATCAATAAAAAACGCTTTTGCCCCAGCCTATCGGTGAAGAAACCGGTCAGCGGCATAAAGATGGCGGAGGCAATGAGATAGGACGTCAGCACCCAACTGATGTTGTCTGGGGTCGCATCCAGCTGTCCCGCCATACTTGGCAGAGCCACATTGACGATAGTAGTGTCCAGCACTTGCATGATGGTTGCAGCCATCACGGCGACACTGATTAAGACACGATTGCTATTCACGCTTATCTCAGCTCTACGGTCACCGTCGCGGTTGCGCCGATACGCAAGGGATGATCGGCATCCATCTGCGCAAATTTGATGCGCACAGGTACACGCTGCGCAATCTTCACCCAATTCCCTGTCGCATTCTGCGGCGGCAACAGAGAGAACGCCGTGCCGGTGCCACCACTCAGACTTTCCACCGTCCCTATGAAGTGTTGCTTGGGATACATGTCAATATGTATATCTACGGGCTGACCTGCATGGATGCCGCCCAGTTCAGTCTCTTTAAAATTCGCATCAATATGAAAACTGTTATCAGTGATGATGGCAAATAGCGGATTACCTATCCCCACCATCGACCCAGCCGTTAACGACATATTGCTGATCTGTCCATCTTGGGTGGCATATACCTGAGTATTCTGAAGGTCGAGTTTGGCTTGATCGATGGCTGCTTGGGCACGCATCACATCACCTCGTTCATTGAGTTTTTCGGGTACGGCCTGCGCCTTATTCAATTTTGCACTCGCTTGTTGCAACGAGGCCTCTAAATCTTCCACACGAGTATGCGCATCATCTAATTTCTGCTGCGGAATGAAATGTCGCGTTAGCAAATCTTGATCACGCTGATAGTTAACACGTGCATTGTGGAGTTCACTTTTGATCTGCTGTACTTCGGCGCGGGCGACATTCACATCCGCATAATCTTGGCGCGCCGATTGTTTGGCACTGGCGAGATCGGCCTGTGCGTGCTCCAAAGCAATCGCATAAGGGCGTGGGTCTATATCAAATAGTTTGTCGCCCTTATGTACATGTTGGTTTTCTGTGATGTAGACCGCTAGGACCTGCCCTTTCACCAATGCAGCAACATTCACGACATCTGCATTGATATAGGCATTTTCTGTACTGCGTGTGTGTCCGAAATATTTTTGGTATGCATATACGCCCAGCGCCATAAAGAGCAACAACAGTGCAATCAAGGCCTTCTTATTATTTGCAATCAGCTTCATGAAAGTGCTCCAAGTTTGCTACGAATTTCATTGATGACATCCAATGTTGATTGAATCTCCTTACTCGTCAGATCGGACAACAACTCTTTACGAAGATCAGCCGCGTAGGAACGTATATCAGCCACCACTTTCAGCCCCGCCTCGGACAGATACAAATGCTTGACGCGCCTATCTACACTGCTGCTGCGACGTTCAACGAGTCCTTCCTGCTCCATATAGTCCACCGACCTGACCAAGGTGGCGGCCTCTATGCCCATGTGCTGAGCCAACTCACTTTGCTGACACCCGTCATTACGCGAAAGATGCAACAACAATAGCCAACGCGAATGTGAGAACCCCAATGGGCGTAGGCGCCTATCCAACTCAGTACGCCATGCATGCGTAACTAGAAATATAGATTCTGCAAATTGCTCGTTTACCGATTTCACAATATAGTTAGCTTGCTAATTATTAGGTTCGCAATTATACGAGTTAGACTAGCGTACAAGTCAATATCAAGCTGTAAGCGATTGTTGAAATCCATACGCGAGCAATAGCTCTGAGCCTATATCTGTATCAATTCGTAAAAAAACTCACACATAATCGCGACCTGTTAAAATCGCCGCCTACCAAATGCACCACAACGACCGGAGAAACATATGCTCGCACCCATTCCATTACGCGAAGTCCCACAAACCAACATCTTCCGCAAAGGCGATGTCTTTGTACTTTTCGGAGAACTGTTTGGTCGTGGTTACGCCAATGGCCTGATTAACGAGGCACGCAAGGCTGGCATGACCGTCATCGGTGTGACCGTAGGCCGACGCGACGAGAACAATGCCCTGCGTGCATTGACTGCAGAAGAGCATGCAGCTGCAGAAGCGAATCTGGGTGGTCGCATCATCAACATCCCCCTAATGGCTGGTTTCGATCTGGACGCACCCGCAGGTGAACCTACCCCGACCGATATGCTCGCCGATTTCACGCTAAAAAGCTGGCAAGGCGACAAGTTGGACTGGGCGCACATCGAGAAGTGTCGTGCCGCCGGCGTTAAACGTTTCAAGGACTCCGTCGCGCAAGTGATGAGCCAGTTAGACGGCATGATCCCCGATGGCAGCAACGCCTTTTTCGCCCACACCATGGCCGGCGGAATCCCCAAGGTCAAAGTATTCCTAGCCATCGCCAACCGTGTGTACAAAGGTCGTGGTGAACGCTTCCAGTCTTCCAGCACTTTGCTGGACAGCGATCTGGGAAAATTGATCCTGATGAACTTCGACGAAGTGACTGCCAACACTTTCCAATACCTGATCGAAGGCAGCGCAGCGATACGTGCACGTCTTGAAAAATCAGGTGGGCAAGTGCGTTACACAGCTTACGGTTATCACGGCACCGAGATTCTCATTGACGGCAAATATCAATGGCAAACTTACACCAGCTACACACAGGGTAAAGCCAAGATGCGTTTGGAGCACATCGCGGAAGAGGCTTGGAAGAATGGCATCAAAGCTACGGTCTACAACTGCCCCGAGATTCGCACCAACTCCTCCGATATCTTCGTCGGCGTTGAGTTATCTCTTTTCCCGTTACTGAATGCACTGCGCAAAGAGAACGGTGGTGCGTGGGCAGAGTCACAATGGCAAGCTTGCCGTGAAACCTTGCAAGAAGGTCACTCCTTGGAAGAATTGCTCAGCAAGATCAACACATACAACGAAAGTACTGTGATGCAAGGCTTCCGCAATTTTGCGGCTTGGCCTATGCCCAACACCGCCGAGCTAGCCGACATCATGATAGGCACCTCGGAAGAAATCACCAAGATGCACACCACACGCGATGCGCTGGTCACTGATATTTTGAGTGCACTGGTATTGGAAGGTACCGGTCCACTGATGTTCCATGAGACTTCAGCTCCCGCAGGTCCTGTGTTGTGGTTGAGCCACGACGTCATCGCCAAGCAACTTAACAAGCTGCACGCTTAAGCGATAAGAACTGCACCAAGCAAAAGCCCCGAACTAGTTCGGGGCTTTTGCATTACATCACGCCAGGAATCTTAGTAGTCGGTGTAACCCTGTTCGCCAGGTGTATAGAAAGTACTGAAATCCGGTGCGGTCAGTTCTGCGCCACTTTGTAACTTCTCAGCCAGATTCGGATTGCTGATATAAGGACGGCCGAAGGCGACCAGATCACCTGACTTAGCATCCAAATCCGTATTGGCACGCGCCGCATCGTAGCCACCAGACAAGATATAGGCTCCCTTGAAAGTCCCACGTATTTTGGCTTTCAACGTAGGACTCACTTCTGGCGCGCCCATAGAACTGTGATCGACCACATGGATATACACCAGCCCCAATTTATTCAACTCGGCAATCAGGCGCTCATACATCGCTTCCATCTCTGCATCCGGCTTCATATCGTTGAACGCACCATAAGGTGAAATGCGCATGCCCACTCGATCTGCGCCGATGGCAGCTACGGTCGCCTTAGCAACTTCGACGGCGAAGCGTATACGGTTCTCTACACTACCGCCCCATGAATCGGTGCGTAGATTGGATGCGGTATTGAGAAACTGGTCGATCATATAGCCGTTCGCAGCGTGCAACTCGACGCCATCGAAGCCTGCAGCAATCGCCTGTTTCGCGGCATGTGCATATTCTGCGATGGTGGACAAAATCTCTGTCTCAGTCATCGCCTTAGGCACGGGGTATGGCTGCATACCACTGCCATCCGTCCACATCTCGCCCGTCATGCCGATTGCAGAAGGTGCAAGTATCTGCGTACCAGGCTGCATGTTAGCGGGATGGGATACGCGGCCCGTATGCATGAACTGTATGAAAATCTTGCCACCCTTGGCATGCACCCCATCAGTCACGCGCTTCCAAGCTTGCACTTGTGCCTCGGAGTACATGCCG
>JBBQKX010000105.1:0-5330 GCA_038327315.1 Burkholderiales bacterium
ACCCTTAAACAATTTTTAAATTAGGAGTAAGGCAATGGCCGCATTTGATTTGCAAGAACAAGAACAGATCGAGACCATCAAAGCTTGGTGGAAAGACAACGGAAATACGATCTTAGGTGTGACACTGGTGCTGGTGATTGCTGTAGGTGGCTGGCGCGGTTGGCATTATTACCAGGCCAAGCAGATCAATGAGGCTGCGACGCTGTTCGAACAGTTTTCCGAGCAGTTGCAGTCTAATGATGCTAAGCGTATCAACGATGCGGCGGCGGCGGTGATGGATAAGTATTCGGGCACTATCTACGCTGCACGTGCAGCCCTGACTGCTGCGCAAGGCAACGAGCAGGATAAGGCCATCCCTAAAGCTAAGATCCAGTTGCAATGGGTGTTGGATTACTCCTCCGAAGCAACCTTGAAAGATGTTGCGCATCTGCGTCTTGCCTCCATACTTTTGGATGAGAAGAACTACGACGAAGCGCTGAAGAATCTGAATGCTGCGCATCCTGCCGCTTTCGATGGCTTGTACGCAGACCTTAAGGGCGATGTATTGAGTGCACAGGGCAAGAAGGTTGAAGCACGTACTGAATATCAAATGGCTTATGACAAGACTGATGTGAAGAGTACCTATCGCCAACTGATACAAATGAAGTTAGATGACCTCGGAGCCGCTAAATGATGTTTCAACGCGCACTGTTGGCAGGTTTAGTGCTGATGCTGGGCGCTTGTTCTAGCATCAAGAGTGGCCCACCGCCGACACCACTGACAGACTTCAAAGCGACCGCTAAATTCTCTGTGACTTGGCAAGCTAAGATTGGCGATGCAGGTCGTTATGAGTTGCAGCCTGAGATTGACAAGTCACGTGTGGTCGCTGTTTCGCAAAAAGGACAATTGATAGCACTGGATCGCAATACCGGCAAGACCTTGTGGAAGACAGAGGTCGGTATGACTGTATCGGGCGGCGTGGGTGGTGACGAAACCATTTCTCTCGTTGGCGGTGAGAAGGGTGACGTTTGGGCATATGACGCAAGCGGCAAGCTGTTATGGCAGACCAAAGTCTCCAGTGAAGTGTTGAGCGTGCCGAAATACGCCGACGGTGTGGTCGTGGTGCGCAGTGGTGATAGTCATATCACTGGTTTAGATGCCAAGGATGGCAAGCGCTTGTGGTCTTACGAACGTGCAACCCCTGCATTGGTAGTGCGTAGTGCGGCCAGTGTGACGATATTGCGTGGCACCGTTTACGCTGGCTTCGCGGCCGGCAAAATTGTGGCGCTGGAACTTAAGACTGGTTCCATGTTGTGGGAGAACACCGTCTCTCAACCGCGTGGTAACACTGAGTTGGATCGTATCAGCGACATAACCAGTAATGTCGTGGTCGATGATGAACAAGCATGCGCAATCGCATTTCAAGGGCGTGTTGCCTGCTTCGATCCAGCTCAGGGTGGGCCGTTGTGGAATCGCGACATCGCCAGTGACAAAGGTATGATGCTTTTACGCAAATATCTCTACCTTGCGGATGCGAATGGGGTGGTGATGGCCTTGGATAAGAGCAATGGCAGCACCCTGTGGAAGAACGAACAACTGAGCTTGCGTAACACTAGCCAGCCTTATGCTTACTCGAACTACGTCGTAGTCGGTGATTACGAGGGATATCTGCACGCGCTGGATCGTGAAGATGGTCATTTCGTCGCACGTACCAAACTTGATGGCAGTCCGATACTAGGTAGCCCTCTGGAACTCGACGATGGTATGTTGGTGCAAACGCGCGACGGAAATTTGTACGCGCTCAAATTAAACTAGGAATTCATATCATGTTGCCCACACTCGTACTCGTAGGTCGTCCCAATGTGGGCAAGTCTACGCTGTTCAATCGCCTCACACGTAGCCGTGATGCACTGGTCGCCGACCAACCTGGTTTGACACGTGATCGACATTACGGACGTGGTCGCGTAGGCGAGCGTCCCTATTTAGTGGTTGATACCGGTGGGCTGGAGCCTGTCGCTAAAGATGGCATCATGCATGAGATGGCTAAGCAAAGTCGTCAAGCTGTGGACGAAGCAGACGTGGTGTTATTTGTGGTGGATGGCAGAGCAGGGTGCACCCCGCAAGATGCAATCATTGCCACGGAATTGCGTCGGACGGGCAAGCCCATCCTGCTGTTGGTCAACAAGGCTGAAGGCATGATGCGCAGCAAAGTAACTTCTGATTTCTTCGAATTAGGTCTGGGCGAACCACTGCCGATTTCTTCCGCACATGGCGATAACGTTGTCGAAGTCATCGAGATCGCGATGGAAAATTTCCCAGAGTTGGTAGAGGAAGAGGAGCGTCCTGAAGAACAACCGCCCAAGCTGGCAATCGTAGGCCGTCCGAATGTGGGGAAATCTACGTTGGTGAATGCCATCTTGGGTGAGGAACGCGTTATCGCATTTGACCAACCAGGCACTACCCGCGACAGCATCTATATCGACTTCGAACGCGAGGGCAAGGCTTACACCATTATTGATACTGCTGGTGTGCGTCGTCGCGGCAAGGTTGATGAAGCTGTCGAGAAATTTTCCGTAATCAAGACGATGCAGGCCATCGAAGATGCCAACGTAGTGGTGTTGGTGGTGGATGCGCGTGATCAGATCACCGAGCAAGATGCACACGTCGCAGACTTCGTATTGCAGGCAGGTCGTGCATTGGTGTTGGCGGTGAATAAGTGGGATGGCTTAGACGACCATCAGCGTCTGATGGTGAAGAACGACATTGAACGTAAGTTGCACTTCTTGGGTTTCGCCAAGCGTCACTATATCTCTGCCTTACATGCCAACGGTATCCCTGGCGTGCTGAAGTCGGTCGACGAAGCCTACGCAGCGGCGATGGCCAAGATGTCTACACCAAAACTCACCCGTGCACTCATCGCCGCACTGGATAAACAACTGCCGCCTAAGGGTGGACGTTTCTTGCCCAAGATGCGTTATGCGCATCAGGGCGGTAGCAATCCGCCATTGATCATTATCCACGGCAGTGGTCTGGATGAAGTACCAGCCAGTTACACGCGATATTTAGAGCGTACTTTTTGCGAGATATTCAAGCTGCAGGGCACGCCCATGAAGATTCAGTACAACTCTAGTAAGAACCCGTTCGAAGGCAAAAAGCCGCGTGCACTCACAGAAGCTGAACAACGTAAGGCGCACCGTGCACGTATACGTGGACGTAAACTTTACGGTAGTTGATTTAGGATTTTCAAAGTCACAATGAGCTTTGCTTGAAATAACAGTGACTGTTCTTCAACCAGAAAGAATGCGCATATGAAAATAGCAGAACTCTTACAGTCTCTATCAGATGAGCAAGTCCAGTATGTGCTTGTCGGTGGCTTGGCTGTTCAGTTGCATGGCTTTCTGCGTTCCACTTTCGATATTGATGTTGCGTTGGCAATGGATGATGAGAATCTTGTCCGATTCATTGCTGTTGCTAAGCGATTTGGCTTAACGCCTGTGATACCTGTAGCGATAGATGCGCTGCGAAACGAGCAGCAAATAGAGCAATGGTATCGAGAAAAAGGCATGTTGGCTTTTGCACTGAGAGAGCCGCAGGTGGGCGGCAGTGTGGTTGATGTGTTGGTGCGACCTGATGTACCGTTTGAAACGCTGAATGCGAATGCTATTGTTGGTGAACTATTTGGACGACAGGTGCGTATTGCTTCAATCGCTGATTTGTTGGTGATGAAAAGAGTTGCCAATCGACCAAAGGATAAGCTCGATATCACGGCGTTAGAGAAAATCGCGCGTGGAGAAGATCCGAATGTCTGAATTTACTATCCCTGCACGTACCGTCATCCCTGAAGAATTGATGCTCAGTCGTTTGGCTCAATCAGAACAGATGCGAGATTTTTTCATTCAGATGTGGCTGCAAAATCCTGCTTTAGCCAAGCAAGGCGGGGATAGGGTGCAAAATATTTTGTCTTATTTGAAGGTGGATTAGCTACTTTCCTTTGTGCTTCTATAACCCTTTTATTTTTTAGAAACAGACTTTTTTTACCACGCTATGTTCGCTACCCAGTCCTACACGATTGCCGATGTCATGCGCTGGTTTGACGGTAAAGACGTTCATCGTGCCAAAGCCTACCTTAACTCCATCAGCGATTTAGATGTGTTGCCCAACGAGATCCGTGCCAAGGTACAAGGTACGGAACGTATGCCTTACAAGGTGCACATCGTGTTGTCGCCTGGTTCGGAGGGCAAACTCGCGGTGCAGCCGCATTGCTCTTGTCCAGTTGCTTATCAATGTAAACATACCGCAGCGGTATTGATGTCGGTGCTGGCATTACCGCGTGCGGTTAAAGCACCCACGGTGAATCATGCGGTGACCGAATGGATAGAGTCCATGCGCGGCACTTTGAGCACACCGCTGAAAAAACCTGCACTGACTTCGCAGCGCGGCACTGCACTGTGTTACGCGCTGGTCAAACATAACAAGTTGTTCCGCGTGCAGGTGTACAAAACCAAGCTGGATGCGGGCGGTCAGTTGGCTGGAGATTTACAAGAATGGGATAGCGTCGAGCGCGCGCTGTTGAATCCGCCGCAGTATGTACGTGAAGCAGACATGCCTATCCTGCGCTTGTTGCTGCGTCTGCATGACCGTTATGAGGGTTATCAAGTCGTGGGCAAGCATGGCAATGAATTGCTGACACGTTTGCTGGCTAGTGAGCGGCTTTATTTCCGCACCCGTGTGCCTGGCAGCCGCGAACGACTGACGCATCCAGTGTTGATCAAGTCGGGCGAGACCAGAACCGCGCAGATCGCTTGGGGTGCAGATGAATACGGCAATATTCAGCCTACAGTGATACGCGACGGAGATGCTGTGCATGTTTTGGCACTGCCCGAAGACACTTGGTATTTGGATGCGGAGACGGCTGAGCTGGGTACGTTGCAGATGGCACAAGCACCTGCGCAAGTGGCTAAGTTACTGAGCATGCCGCCGCTCAATGATATGGAAATGTTGGTGGTTGCAGCTGCGCTGCGTGACTTACTCCCCGATTTGCCTGCGCCCAGCAAGGCGGGTTTACGGGTGCTCAAAGCCAAGCTAGTCCCAGTGTTGTCGCTAGGTACATCCGACATGGCATATCGCACGGCCTATCGTAACTATCCTGCTGGTAACCAGATACGCGACTTTGCGCGTTTGCAATGGCGCTACGGCGATGCCTTGTTACACTTCGATCATCCTAGTGAGTTCGTGACATTGCCGAATGGCGAGACTGTACGCGTCGCACGTGACGAGAAAGCCGAGACGACAGCGCTCAAGACTTTGATCAACACTGGCTTGAGTGAGATGCCCAATATCTCGCTCAACGG
>JBBQKX010000106.1:0-5321 GCA_038327315.1 Burkholderiales bacterium
GATTCCGAGTCTGAACGCCACGTACAAGCCGCATTAGAAACCTTGATGCAAGGCCGCACTACACTGGTCATCGCGCACCGCCTGTCTACTATTGAGAAGGCCGACCGTATCGTCGTCATGCAAAAAGGCGAGATTATCGAAATCGGCACCCACCAAGCATTGCTACAAAAAGATGGCGTGTATGCGCAATTGCATCGCATCCAGTTCGCAAACACTTAAACCATGCGGGCTTGAAGGTTGACTAAATTTCTCCAACTATATAAATTGCGCAATCCCTTCACACCAACCCTTAGGAGAGAAACATGGCAGTTCTAGTAGGCAAAGCCGCCCCAGATTTCACCGCTGCTGCGGTGATGGGCAACAACGAAATCAACGAATCATTCACACTGAGCAAACAGATCAAAGGCAAACCAGCCGTAGTGTTCTTCTACCCCCTGGACTTCACTTTCGTTTGCCCATCTGAAATCATCGCTTTCGATCATCGTCTGGACGAGTTCGAAAAGCGCGGCGTGGAAGTCATCGGCGTTTCTATCGATTCACACTTCACTCACTTGGCATGGAAGAACACACCCGTAAACAACGGCGGTATCGGTCAAGTACGCTACCCACTGGTCGCTGACATCAAGCATGACATCTGCAAAGCCTATGACGTTGAAGCTGACGGCGGCGTGGCATTCCGTGGCTCTTTCCTGATCGACAAGGCTGGCGTGGTACGTCACCAAGTGGTCAATGACTTGCCTTTGGGCCGTAACATCGACGAAATGCTGCGCATGGTTGATGCCTTGCAATTCCACGAAGCGCATGGCGAAGTTTGCCCAGCAGGCTGGAACAAAGGTAAAGCCGGTATGGGTGCTTCTACAGAAGGCGTGGCGAAATACTTGGCCGCACACGCCAAAGAACTGTAATCAAGCAGTTCTGAGTTCAAATAAGAAACCACCTTAGGGTGGTTTTTTATTGCTACTCGCCCAGTTACACGAGTTACGGTTCGATACATTTTTCGTTCGTCTGCGCCTATCGCACTCTGTTCGTCCCGAGTAGGCATAGCCGTATCGAGGGCATCAGGAGGTCAAAAATAGAACGCAAAACACTCACCGCGAACGGTCTTGGTCTGCTCATTGCGGCATAATGCGCACCTGCACTTCACTTATACCGCTATGAACCCGCTCGCTGCCCTCTCCTTTCAGATACGTCGCGCCCTGCGCTTGTCGTTCGACTGGCTGGGTAATAAATGGCGTAGTTCTTTCTACCTATACCTAGCGGCGATCTTCAGTGTCTTGATCATCGCCGACACTGCTTATTTGCATGTATTCGCTAACATGCGGCAAAGCGCTTTCGACATGATGGTGCGCTACCGCCTGCACGTGCCTCCAGCAGACAAAGACATCGTCATCGTAGACATCAACGAGGCCAGCCTCGCTGCGATGTCCAAAGACTATGGTCGCTGGCCTTGGCCGCGTCAGGTGCTGGGAGAATTCGTCGAGCAGATCGAGCAGCAACACCCCAAGGCCATCGTTTTCGACATCCTGTTCAGCGACGCAGATGTTTACAACGCCGATAGCGATGCGTATTTCGATGCGGCTATCGCCAAGACTGACAATACTTATTTCCCCATGCTGCGCTTGGCTAGCAGCGATGATGGCCTGAGCGAAATCAAGCCCGGCATGATTCCCGGCGTTACTGCACTCCCCAATGCACAAGCCAATGCGACGGTAGCGATAGTCCTGCCTTATTTCGATGCAGCACTAAATGGCGGACGACTGGGCATCCATAACATCTACGCCGACATCGATGGCATCGCGCGCCAATACCCGGTGTATCTGGACGACTACGGGTGGAAGATCCCCTCCTTGCCATTGCGCATCGCACAGCAACTTGGCTATACACACCCTGATACCAAGCAAGTCTTGCTCAACTGGCGCGGCCCACCGTTCACTTATCAATCGGTCAGTTTCAGCGATGTCTATCGCGACCTTTCCACCAAGGTGAAGCAACGCAAGTCCGATGAATTCACCGATAAAATCGTCATCATCGGCTCGACTGCGCCGAGCTTGTTCGATATCAAACCTACGCCATTAAGTCGCACCCATCCTGGCGTCGAAATTTTGGCAACGGCGATAGACAACTTTAAGCACAACGATTTTCTGCGCTTCCCAGAAGTCAAGATTACCTATCTGCTCCTCACCTTGGCCCTGATCTGGGCGACCGCATGGGGCTTCTATAGAGATGCGGGACGAGACAAGATAGATCGCTTGTTCGGCGCATCACAATTTATCTTGTTAGGCATCTCATACGCCAGCATCAATTTCACCAACACCTACATCAATCTGACAGGACCGGTGATGTTGGGGTTAGCCTACTTCTCCATCGCACGCATCTACGACTTGTTCACCAGTCGCGCCTTGCGTAATGACACCATCCGCCGCGCACAATCACAGTCCGACACGCTGCATGGCGTGCTGATGCTATTACGTCTGGGAGGCACCGATGCCGTGCTCAACGATAAGGTGCGCGAGAAGATACGTATGGCTATCGAGCATTTAGGCCGCAAGAACATGAGCGTGGAGAGCCTGCAAGGACAACAAGATGGCCTATGGGATTTGTTTGAAAACATGATGACCATCTCTTGGCTGTGTACGCCGAATGATGAAGCCGCACTACAAGCCATACAAGATGACATCGCACGCATCCAACAAAGTACACCTGATATTTTGCGCAAGTTTTGCAATGTAAAAGAGGGCGATATCTTGCACTTCGTACATCAGGGCGAGATTGCTGGTGGTGAACAGGCACGCAACAGCTGGCGTGCTCTATTCGGAGCGACATTATCGGCTTGGCAAGCAACTAAAAAAGGAAACGTATCATGATTAAAACAATGTTCACGGCAGGCATATTGATGCTCGCCACACAGCTCGCTTATGCCGCAGATACTGGCACCACCATCAAAGCCGACAGTCTGCGCGCTGAGCCATTCCAAGACGCAAAATCTATTGCCACATTGAGTAAAGGTACAACTGTAAACATACTCAAAACCCAAGGGGGTTGGCTGCAAATCCAGTCTGGCAAAAGCAAAGGTTGGATGCGCATGCTGAGCGTGCGCCGTGATGCTGCACGCAGCAAAGTGACGTCGGCTTCATCGCTGTCCAAGCTCGCAGCCGGACGCTCGGGCACAGGCAAAATTGTCGCCACCACCGGCATCCGTGGCCTGAACGAGGAAGAGTTGAAAGCGGCACATTACAATGAAGCACAAGTTGCGCAAGTAGAGTCCTATGCAAGCAGCAAATCGACAGCACAACAGTTCGCACTCAAAGGCAAACTAGTCGCTCAACACGTCGATTATCTGCCCGCCGCTGGGGGTGCGAAATGAACAAGTTACTACTAGCCTTAGTTGCCTGTGGTCTGGGCTTAAGCAACAGCTACGCTTTCGACTTCCAACAGGAACTTAAAAATGCGCAAGGACTGAGTCAGGAACTCAAAGCCAAACGTGATGCCGTGCAAGCTCCCCTCAAGGCGTCAGGGCTGACGGGTTATTCAGAGTCGGAAGAGATTGCGATCGGCAGACAGATTGCCGGCAATCTGCTCGGTGCCGCTCCTTTGGTGAAAGACGCGGCTTTGCAAAAGTACGTGAACAATGTCGGTCGCTGGGTTGCAAGCCAAAGCGAGCGCCCTGATCTGCCTTGGCATTTTGGCGTCATCGAGTCCAATGACCTGAATGCTTTTGCTGCGCCGGGTGGCTATATCTTCGTCACGCGCGGCCTCTACAAATTGCTCAAAGATGAAGCCGAGCTGGCAGGTGTATTGGGCCATGAGATTGGTCACGTAATACGCAAACACCATCTCAAATTGCTACAGCAGGGCAATGTTTTGCAAATGGGTAGCGATGCATTTTCCAAACAGGCAGGTGGCAATGAACAAATCGGCAAACTCATCGGTAGCGGTGCAGAAATCGTCGCGCGCTCCTTGGACAAAGATGCCGAATACGAAGCGGACCGCATCGGTGTAGTGCTGGCGGCACGTGCAGGTTATGACGCGTATGGCTTGCCACAAGTATTGCAAGAGATTGGCCACACCTCCGCGAACGATGACAGCGTGGCCTTGTTGTTCAAGACCCATCCTTTGCCTGAAGCACGACTCTCACAACTGGGCGATGTGATGGATAGTCGCTTTGATGGATTGAAAGGGCAGACGCTGGCTAAACGTTTGGTGAAGAGTAAATAGTTGGTAGTCAGGCGGGACGATGCGCTCAATCACATGGGAATGTGTGAATGCAAGACCCTGGAATTGTAATGAAATGGTTGAAGCGGATTTTTGAGACAACTTGCTAGAGAAGTTTGGGAGATTTTGATGATGTCGTTTTTTCTGGCGCGAATGGTGTGTTCATTACAATCGCTCCTTTTTAAATCAGACAATTACGCTTGCCCACCAAGATTATCCGACATTCAACCCCAGATTGTCAGACATTTATGGTGTATAGTTTACGTTAGCCCTTTCATTTCACATAGGAGAAACCATGAAAAACCTCGCTCAATTAATACTTGTCGCAACCATCTTTGTATGCAGTGCATCCCATGCAGGCACTCAAGCCCTCGGCTTTGAGATTGGCGTTTCCTCAATTGACCAAGTCAAGTCTGCCCTCGCGAAGCAGACGAAAGTGAATGATGTTGGCACCAACAAATTCACCACAGGGCCAATGTTAAAGACCGATGGCACATCTTACGAAATCGAAGGGCTCAATGAAGTTCTGTACATCTTTGACGACCAGAAAAAACTCGCAGCTGTCATCATGGACATGAATAAGGCCAAATTTGATTCCGTTTTTCAAGCTCTATCTGGCAAGTACAAAGTCTCATCCCAGCAGCGTCCATTTGTGGGGAATCAGTTTGCCCGTTTCAAGACACAAGACTCTGTCATCGAAATGGATGCCCCTCATCTCGGCTTCCAGATGGATGTTCGCTACATCCGAAATGACCTTATGCAAAAGTTCAATTCGCAATCGGCAGCGGAAGCCGAAACAAAAAAGAAACGTGAAGCAGCGAAATTCTGAGGAATGTTGCCATGAAGAAAATTAAAACCGGCATTGCCGTCACACTTGCAGTGCTCAGCGCATACATGCTGGTCAATGGCTTGTCCATCTTCGTAAATACATCAGGTGTGGTTCAGGGAAGCGAATTCGGCATGCTCATAACCCTCGCAAATCAACTCAGCCTTCTCATGCTATGGCTGGCATTGTTTGCGTTGTGGCGGCTCGTACCGTTAGCCAGTATGCATAGCGAAAAGGGCTAACCCGGCAGTCAACACGGACGCTGCGCGATAAAGCCGCGCAG
>JBBQKX010000107.1:0-5072 GCA_038327315.1 Burkholderiales bacterium
TGTTAAATCGAAGGTTGCTTGAAATTTTGCTGTATCCAGCCTTGAATTATGCGGACGTTGTGCGGGGGTAGGAAATTCGCTAGTCGGTACCGGCATGATCGCCTCTTGCGCCACCTTGATATTCACCCCCTGTGCACGTGCGTGCGCGATGACTATGCTCGCGTATTCATGCCAAGTAGTGACGCCACCTGCAACCAAATGATACAGACCTGACACCTCAGGATTAGCCACGGTTGTGCGTATCGCGTGTGCTGTCACATCGGCCAACAGGTCTGCCCCAGTAGGCGCACCGAACTGATCGTCTATGATTTTTAGTACATCGCGTTCCTGCGCCAATCGCAACATCGTCTTGGCAAAGTTTCCACCGCGCGCGCCATATACCCATGAGGTGCGAAAGATGAGATGTTTACAGCCTGATTTTTGGATGAGCTGCTCGCCTTCCAACTTGGTCGCGCCATAAACACTGAGCGGTGCAACTGAATCTTGTTCTTGCCAAGCACGCTCACCAGAGCCATCGAACACATAGTCAGTAGAGTAATGTACCAACCATGCTCCCAACTCCTTAGCCGCTTCAGCCAACACACCCGCAGCCAAGGCATTGATGGTTCGTGCCAGATCAGGTTCGCTCTCCGCCTTATCTACAGCGGTATGCGCGGCGGCATTCACAATCACATCGGGCGCGATTTTGCGTATAGTTTCAGCCAATCCTTTTAAGTTAGTGAAGTCGCCACAGAAGTCTTTGCTATCGTGATCCAGCGCGATGACTTCGCCCAAAGGCGCGAGACTACGCTGCAGCTCCCAACCAACCTGCCCGCCTTTACCTAGTAGCAATATTTTCATTAAGCGCGCTCGGCGTAATTCTTTTCTACCCACTGGCGGTAGTTGCCGGACAGCACATTGGAAACCCAAGTTTGATTCTCCAAATACCATTGCACGGTCTTACGTATACCGGTATCGAAGGTCTCAGCCGGTTTCCAACCCAACTCGCGTTCCAACTTGCGGGCATCTATTGCATAACGACGATCATGGCCGGGTCTGTCGGTGACAAAAGTAATCTGCTCGCGATAGGACTTACCATCAGCCTTAGGACGCAACTCGTCCAGCAATGCACACACGGTATGCACGATGTCGATGTTGGCTTTCTCGTTCCAACCACCCACGTTGTATACCTCGCCCAGCGTGCCCCCTTCCAAAACGCGGCGTATCGCACTGCAATGATCTTTCACATACAACCAGTCGCGGATCTGCTGTCCATCGCCGTAAACAGGCAGGCTCTTGCCTGCCAAGGCATTGACGATCATTAAGGGTATGAGCTTTTCGGGAAAATGGTATGGGCCGTAGTTGTTAGAACAATTGGTCGTCAGTACTGGCAAACCGTAAGTGTGGTGATAAGCGCGCACCAGGTGATCACTGGCAGCTTTGCTCGCCGAATAAGGACTGTTGGGTTCGTAACGATTGGTCTCGGTGAAGGCAGGATCGTCTTGACTCAGCGAGCCGTACACCTCATCAGTAGACACATGCAGGAAACGAAAATCCGTCTTATCAGCACCACTCAGCGCACCCCAATATGCCCTTACCGCTTCAAGCAAATGAAAGGTGCCAACGATATTGGTCTGGATGAAATCTTCGGGTCCATGAATAGAACGATCCACATGACTTTCGGCTGCGAAGTTGATTACTGCGCGTGGCTTGTGTTCCTGCAATAACTTGGCGACCAGTTGCGCATCACCGATATCGCCTTGTACAAAAGTGTGGCGTGGGTTTGCTTGTAGCGTGGCAAGATTTTCGCGATTTCCCGCATACGTCAGCTTATCTAAGCTGAGCACGGCTTCATCATTTAAAGCGCACCAGTCCAACACAAAATTCGCCCCGATAAAGCCTGCGCTACCCGTTACTAAGATCATATTTTCTCCACCGAACTCTCGGCCTCTGCAGATATCTAAAGAGGCGCGATTATAGGCGATGGCAGACATACCAACAAATCAAGCGCCCTTAAAGAAATAGGTAAATTTCAAACTCAGACTTTAGGCCAACTTGATTATTCGGTTAGAATGCTCGTTCTAAAATTTTTAACCCCATTTCAATCTACTTTCGAGGACTACGCCATGTATCAGATTGCTCCTTCAATTCTTTCTGCCAATTTCGCCAAACTGGGCGAAGAAGTCGATAACGTACTGGCATCCGGTGCAGACATCGTTCACTTCGACGTGATGGACAACCATTACGTGCCTAACCTGACAATCGGACCTTTGGTATGCGAAGCCTTGCGCAAGCATGGCGTGACTGCAGCTATCGACGTGCATTTGATGGTTAAACCAGTTGATCGCATCATCCCTGACTTCGCTAAAGCGGGCGCAACTTACATCACCTTCCACCCAGAAGCTTCCGAACACATCGACCGCACTATCGGCTTGATCAAGGAAAGCGGTTGCAAAGCTGGTCTGGTGTTCAATCCCTCTACTCCGCTAGAGATCTTGGAATACACCTTGCCTAAGTTGGACATGGTATTGCTGATGTCTGTGAACCCTGGTTTCGGTGGTCAGAAATTCATCCCTCACGTGCTAGACAAGGCGCGCAAAGTGCGCAAGATGATAGACGCTGGCGGTTACAAGTGCCGTCTGGAAATCGATGGTGGCGTGGGCCCAGCTAACATTCGCGAAGTTGCGGAAGCAGGTGTAGACACTTTCGTCGCAGGTTCAGCGATTTTCAGTAAGCGTAACGATAGTGACAAGAACCGTTATGACACCGTCCTCGCTGAACTGCGCGCTGAGTTGGCAAAGGTAGGAAAATAATGCCTTTCACACTTCGTCCTCTACCAATTTCTGCCATCGTCATCGACCTTGACGGTACGCTTCTGCACACTGCGCCACAATTGTGCGAAGCAGCTAACCGCATGCTGCGCGACATGGACTACACACCCGTCTCGCAAGAACTATTGTCTAGCTACATCGGCAACGGTATCTCTTGGTTGGTGAAGCGTGCGCTGACTGGCGACATGCATGCCACGCCAGATGCGGCTTTATATGACCATGCCCTGCCTATATTCGAACAACACTACACAGAACTGTTGCTGGAAAGCAAACCATTCCAAGGTGTGATCGAAGGTTTGGACGCGATGGTCTTGGCAGGTTACCCCTTGGGTTGCATCACCAACAAAGTAGAGCGCTATACCACTCCATTGCTAAAGGGGTTGGGGCTGACCAAGTACTTTAAGATCGTGTTGGCTGGTGACAGTCTGCCTGAGAAGAAACCACATCCTATGCCTTTGCTACATGCGGCTAAGTTCTTCGGTGTGCCTATCGAAAAGATGTTACTGATTGGTGACTCTTTAAATGACACATTGGCTGCACGCGCTGCGGGTTGCCCAGTGTTCTGCGTACCTTACGGCTATAACCACGGTGAGCCTGTAGAGACTTTGGATCTGGATGCTGTAATCCAAGACATCCCAGCCGCACTGCCTTTGTTGAAACGTATGTGATTATGAATACCCTCCTGTCTCAACCCAAATGTTGGCGATGGTGCTGATGATCTAGGGGGCACAGTTATGTGCTTCCAGTTAGACACCTAGACCTAATGACACAGGAGTTTCACATGTTGCACCCCATCACCGAATCTGAATTTCAGGCGCTAGCCCAGCAAGGCTACAACCGCATTCCCTTGGTTGCGGAAACTTTCGCCGACCTAGACACACCGCTGTCGCTGTACCTCAAACTTGCTAACAAACCGTATTCCTACTTGCTCGAGTCGGTGCAGGGTGGGGAGCGTTTCGGGCGTTATTCCTTCATCGGATTGCCTGCGGATACACGTATCACCGTACGCGGCAAGCAAGTCACACTGACCACGCCAACAGGTGCGATTAGCGAAGAAGTGGACAACCCACTCGACTATATTGAGCGATACCAAGCACGCTTCAAGGTCGCACCCTTGTCTGGTTTACCGCGTTACACCGGCGGTCTGGCGGGTTACTTTGGCTATGACACGGTACGCTACATAGAACCACGTCTGGCCAAGACACAGAAGAAGGACGTCATCGGCACACCCGATATTTTATTGATGCTCACAGAACAACTGGCGGTCATCGATAATTTGTCTGGCAAGCTGACTTTCATCGTCTATGCCGACCCATCGCAGGATGATGCTTACGCTATTGCCAAGGAGCGCTTGCGCGAGCTCATTGCGATGTTGCGCTTGCCTATCGATATCCCATTCGCGCCTGCCGCATTCAAAGTTGAAGTTAAGTCGGAGTTCGGCGAAGCAGCCTTCAAAGCGGCTGTAGAAAAGTCCAAGCACTACATCTTCGACGGCGACATCATGCAGGTGGTGCTCTCGCAACGCATGTCGCAGCCATTTCCTGCTTCGCCCTTGTCGTTGTATCGCGCCTTGCGCAGCATCAATCCCTCGCCGTATATGTTCTATTACGACATGGGCGACCATCACGTTGTGGGGTCGTCTCCCGAGATATTGGCACGACTGGAAGGTGATACCGTCACCGTACGCCCTATCGCCGGCACCCGCCCACGTGGCAAGACCAGCGAACAGGATGCTGAACTGGCGACCGAGCTGTTGGCCGATCCCAAAGAGTTAGCCGAGCATCTCATGCTCATTGATCTGGGGCGTAACGACATCGGTCGCGTCGCCGAACACGGCACGGTGAAGCTGACCGACAAAATGGTCATCGAACGCTATTCCCATGTGATGCATATCGTTTCCAACGTTGAAGCTAAGTTGCAGAAAGGCCTGAGTGCGATGGATGTACTCAAAGCAACTTTTCCAGCAGGCACGGTGAGTGGCGCTGCCAAAGTTCGCGCGATGGAGATCATCGACGAACTGGAACCCAGTAAGCGTGGCATCTACGCAGGCGCGGTTGGCTATCTAGGTTTCAACGGCGACATGGACGTGGCCATCGCCTTGCGCACCGCCGTGGTTAAAGACCAGACGCTGTACGTACAAGCCGGCGCAGGGATTGTCGCCGACTCCGTGCCTGAGAGTGAATGGCTGGAAACGCAGAACAAGGCACGTGCCGTGTTGCGCGCTGCTGAGATGGTGCTAGATGGTTTGGATGCGCAAGCACA
>JBBQKX010000108.1:0-5046 GCA_038327315.1 Burkholderiales bacterium
CCTTGTCAGCCCAGAAAATCAAGCGCCGCGCTTGAAGTCGGCTCTTGCCAGTGGTTACATCATGGCGTGGTCCGCTTCCTTTGATATGGGGTCAGCATCGCAATTGTTCATATCACCCCACCTGAGTGCTTTGCGCATGCAACCAATCCCCAGCGCATTCGTCACTTTCAGGATGGTTGCAAAGCCGCCCTCTCCCGATAGTGCCTTGTACAAGCTTTCACACCCCAGCCCGGTTTCCTTCGCCAGTTGGGTCATGCCCTAGTCGCGGGCGATGTTGCCGAGCGCCTTGGCGATGAAGGCGTAGGGGGCAGTACGGATACCGCCCCAACTTGAAATCACAAATTGTGATTTCAAGTTGGCGAATTCATCAGGACTCAGTTGGAACATGAAGTCTTCGGGGAAGCGTTCGAGATTGCGTTTTACGGCTTGATTCAACGTTCGTGGTTCGACTTCGTACAGTTTAGCCAAGTGTTGACTGAGCATGACTTTTTGCCCACGGATGAGGAGCATCTTCGATTCGATTTGCGCAACTGATGTGTTCATTGCAGTGCTTCCCTTGTGTTGTGTGCTAGCCGCCCTCGATGCGGGTGTTTTCTGCGCCAGTTCACACACGCAAGGGGTGCGCTGGTGTGTGCCCGGCGGCTTTGCCGCCACCCTTCCGCAGTAATCTGGGGGATTTCTTTACGCCTCGCGCCGTTCGTGCGGCGTGATGTGCATGGGGTAAATCTGCAAGTGGGGCGAACTGTATTTGAGTGGGGGTGAGCGTGTCAATGAAGATGACTAAGTTTTGAGCAGTATGGTAAAAATCTCACCGACTTGATTGCAGCCCGACAAAGGTGCAGGATGCGCTTGCAGTTCCCTTTAATTTTTTAAGGAGAGCATCATGCCCAAGTCACATAACTCGCATAAGCATCAAACCAAGAAGCCGCCGATGATGACGCCGAAGGAAAAGAAGGCGGCGAAGATTGCTAAGAAGCATCACGACGATTCGCCTCCTACACTTCTTCCACATTGATCGTTCATCTAAACTAAACCCCGCGCCTTGTTAATAGGGCGCGGGGTTTGTCTTTGTCCTAGACTTTTCATCAGAAAAAACGCCGTCATTTCCTAGTTCGCCGTCATACCGTGCTAGACACGGTATCCAGTGGGTTTAACCCAATAGTGCTGCACAGCAGACCATAGGTTTTGTCTCGCTGCGCGCGGCATTTGTTTTGACTGGATACCGTGTCTAGCACGGTATGACGAGGTGTGGATTTACTTTGGTTTATTGCAGCGTGGATGTCGCTCCGCAGCATTTTTTGAACTTCTTGCCGCTACCGCAAGGGCAGGGGTCGTTGCGTCCGGTTTTGACTTGTTCTCTTTGGAAGGTTCCCGCCATGGTGGGCTCTAGGCTGTCTTTGCGTAGCGGTTGCCAGTAGCGATAGAGGGCGGCGATGCTGGCGGGGATGAGTTTGGTGAGGGCTTCGCGTTGTTCGGCGGTGGCGACTTGCGCTTCTTCCGCATCGCTGACTTCTTCTGCGCCTAGCAGGTAGATGGGGCGTAGTAGTTCGATGTTCGCCGAGTCAGCTAGGAAGGGTTGCCAATCTTGTTCGCGCAGCTTGATGCCTTTCATGAAACCTTGCGCCCACATTTCGCCATCCAGATATTCGCGCTCGTCGCCTTCGTAGACGACGGTGTCGAACACGGGTGCTAATTGGTCAGGATCATGAAGCAGGTTTTCGATGATGTTGTTGCGCTGTTGCAGGATGAGTTCGAGGATGCGCTCGGCTTGGGCATAGGTCTCGAAGGCAGGTTCGTCTTTGGCGGTGGGGCCCCACACATCGGGCAGCCATTCGCTAGTCTTGATGTTGGTTGGGCCGATGACGATGGCGGTGAGATAACCGTCTAGACTATCCAACATCATGGTCGCATCTGCCGTGGCAGAGGAGAGCAGGAATCGTGCGAGCTCTTCCATGCCATCCTTTTCAGAGGGCTTGCTGGCGCGGGATGGTCGAGATGTCGGTTTACTCATGGTGTGGACTGTGGCTGTCTACGCTCAGGCTAGGGTGTTTATGTTACGCGCAAATTAAGGTTTGTTGCCCATCACTTCGCCCATGCGGATTGAGCCTGTCGGTGTCCATTCTGGATTGAAGTTGAGGGTGTCTTTGGGGAACAGCATGACGACGGTAGAGCCGAGCAGGAAGCGTCCCATCTCTGCTCCCTTTTTTAGCATGATCTGTTGGTCGTCATAGCGCCATTCGCACACGCTGCTGCTGCGCGGTGGGTTGACCATGCCATGCCATACAGTAGCCATGCTGCCGACGATGGTGGCACCGACTAAGGTCAACACGAAGGGGCCTTGTTCGCCGTCGAACACACACACCACGCGTTCGTTGCGCGCGAATAATCCAGGTACACCACGCGCGGTGGTGGGGTTGACCGAGAATAATGCGCCTGGCACATAGATCATGCGAAGCAAACGACCATCGCAAGGCATGTGGATACGGTGGTAATCCTTGGGGCTGAGGTAGAGCGTGGCGAAGCTGCCGTTGGCGAACTGCGCCGCTAGTTGCGCATCGCCACCGACTAGCGCGGTGGTGGTGTAGCTGTGACCTTTTGCTTGGAAGATGCTGTCGTGGTCGATGGTGCCGAATTGACTGATCGCACCGTCTACGGGGCTGATGTAGTCAGCTTGCGCTATGGGACGTGCGCCCTCACGTAAGGGACGAGTGAAGAAGTCGTTGAAGCTGGCGTAACTTGCGATATCAGGGTTGGTGGCTTCTGCCATGTTCACTTTATAGCGCGCGACGAAGCGGCGTATCACGCTGGTGGTAAGGCCGCCCAGTTTTGCACTGGCGAATTTACCTGCGAGGATGGTGAGTGCATGTTTGGGCATGAGGTATTGCGGCAGGACTGCGAGACGATCTGACATGATGGATGTTCCGAACAACGATGGGGGCGATTATAACGGGGTGTGCGTGCAGGACTGTCTATATTGTTGAGTAGCGCAGATTGCATAGCGCTATTCATTGTACTTACGCAAGTCAATAGGGATTAGAATCTACAAGGTATGAATAGGACGTAAGTACTTGAAGGTTTTTAGGGGGAAGTAGTGCCAAACCTGTCATTCAATCCAATTGGCTGTTTGCGTGTCTGCATCGCGATGGTGTGTGTGGCGGCGTTACCTTGCACAGTATTAGCTGATCAGTTGCCTCCGCCGCACAGCTTCTCACCCATCCCTGTCTATACCATCTACCCGCCGCTCAAGGCCAATGGCTCTGCGGATGACGCATTGCGTACCGGCAAGGTGGTTGAAGGCTTTTATCCTATGGCTGCACCTGCCAGCAAGCCTTGGCGAGTAGCCTTCCTGTTCCCGCACATCAAAGATCCCTATTGGGTGGACTGCACGTATGGTTTGATCAGCGAAGCGCGCCGTTTGGGTGTCGCTGTCGATATTTTTCCTGCGGAAGGTTATGACGATTTCATCGGTCAATTGCGCAAAATGGATGAGGTGATGGCCGAGCATTACGATGCCATCGTCATATCGCCCATTAGTCAGACCGCCAATAACCCTTCCATTGCTGCCGCACGTGCGCATGGCATACCCGTTTTTGAGATGGCGAATGACAGTACTAGCGATGATCTAGCTATCAAGATCACTTCTTCGTTGCACGGTATGGGGCTGGATGCCACCAATTGGGTGATACGCGATGCACAACGCCGCGGCTTGAAGTCCATTAATCTAGGTCTGTTGCCCGGCCCTGCTGACGCTGGGTGGGTGCAGGGTGAAGTGAGCGGAACTAAAGAGGCAGCACGTAAAGCGCCGATTAAAGTGAATATCATCGATATTAAATATGGTGACAGCGATTTGATCGGTCAGTCACAACTTGCCGAGCGGATGTTATTCGAGCACGGGAAAAAACTGGATTACATCCTAGGTTGTACCGACTGTGCGCCCGCAGCGATATTGCCTGTCAAGGCTGCAGGTTTGAGTAAGAAGGTGAAGATCGTGGCCTATGGTTTGACCCGCGAGATGATCGGGCATATCCGTTCCGGTGATGTGTTGGCGGCGACCGACGTGAAGGCAGTCAGTCAGGCGCGACTTGCGCTCGATGCTACAGTCGATTTTCTGGAAGGGCGAATCAAGGTCAAGCCGCACACCATACTGATCAAGTTGGACATGGTCGATGGCAAGAATGTGAATAGTTACAATTACGACATCACCACCGCTCCTAAGGGCTATGAACCTATCCTGAGCTACGCGCCAACGACCCTCCCTAAGAAAGAATTGAGCATGGTACGCAAGATAAATTTACGAGAGCGTGGTGATTGAAAATGGAGATCGGCAGACTCAGAAATAAGTTGTTGTTGAGTGTGACGGTCTTTATCGTAGTAATTACTGTGGTTTCGATGTCGGCAGTGAGCTGGGTGATAGGCCGCCAGTATCTGAATCAGTCCGAAGCGCAGTTAAATAAAGCAGTCGAGTTGGTTAAGGGCAACCTGAGCGATCGCAGCAGTAATATGTTGTTGGCTGCGCGTCAGTTGGCTACACAGCGGAACTTGGGTTCCACACTTTGGTATCTGGGTAAATACAGTCTTTCCACTGAGGATAGGGGGATGCTGGATATAGCCTATCAGCAAATCGCCAAAGATACTTACAAGATAGGCCGCGTCGCCAAGCTGAATAAGATCGCCATCTATGATGCGACCGGTAGGTTGGTGTCTTTTTCTAGTCGGGAGGGTAGTAGATTCCATGTCGGATACACGCGCATGCTTGCCGTACCGCGATTTTTCGTTGCCAAATTGGAACCCGGTGACGACCTCAATCGTAACAACCTCATAGAACTCCCTAGTTACAGCAGCTTCAATTTTAATTTCAAGGGTGATATCCCCCAGCATGAACAAACACGTTATGCGACGTTGGATGGCAAAGTAGTGTTGGAAAGCTATGTGCCCATCATGGGTGAGGTGTTCAATTCTAAGCTGGGAGAGAAAGCCTTAGAGCAGTTTGGTTTTGTCGTGGCGGTACAGGAATTGGACCAAGCTTTCGTCGAGCACTTGTCCGTC
>JBBQKX010000109.1:0-5036 GCA_038327315.1 Burkholderiales bacterium
GGCGAGATGGGCATCGCTGAAAGCATGCTTTACTCCCTTAATCTCTTGGTAATTCTCGTGACCTTTACCCGCGATTAAAACCGTATCGCCAGGTTGGGCATGGGCGATGGCTTGGTATATCGCCGCCTCTCTGTTGAGTACAACGCGATGATTGTGTGCGCTCATGCCCATCAAGATGTGGGAGATGATAGTTTCAGGATCTTCGTCGCGTGGATTGTCGCTGGTGACGATGGCGCGATCTGCCAGCTGTTCAGCAACCTTACCCATTATTGGTCGTTTTCCGTTATCACGATTCCCGCCACAGCCGAATACACAGATTAGATTCCCGCCTCTGGCCGTGGTCATCTCGCGCAGGGTTTGCAATACCTTTTCTAGCGCATCAGGCGTGTGTGCGTAATCGATGATGACATTAGGCAGGGTCTTACCACCCAGTCTCTGCATGCGACCAGAAACAGCTTGAACCTTGGCTAAGGAATCGACCGCCTCATCCAGTGCGATATCACTCAATAGCAGCACCGCCAATACCCCCAACAGATTTTCCGCATTAAAGCGACCGACCAGTTGGCTATGCAATCGCGCCGTACCCCAAGTGCAATGCACCACAATCTCCAAGCCGGCCTCACTCATTTTGGCGATATGGCCGTAGACCATGCGCAGCCCCAAACTCTGCGCGCGCTTCAGTGCGGCATCACTCAATCCATAGCCTATGACTTCAACACCCTCTTTGCATAATCCGGGTGCCCATTCCGCGCCGGTCACATCATCTAGATTCAGCACCAAATAGCGTAACGACTTTACATCGAAGAACTTGCGCTTACTTGCCGCATAGCTTTCCATATCACCGTGGTAATCAAGGTGGTCACGACTCAGATTTGTCAATAACGCCACATCGAAATGCACGCCATTGATACGCCCTTGATCTAGCGCATGGGATGACACTTCCATCGCCACCGCCTTGGCACCTGCTTGCAGATATTCGGCGCATAGCTTGTGTACTTGTATCGCTTCTGGCGTTGTATTGGCTGTAGGCAGCAAGGCCTCTGCGAAACCATTACCCAGTGTGCCTATCAACGCACAACGTCTCTCTGCTTCACTAAGTGCCTGTGCAATCCAGTGCGTGGTCGAAGTCTTGCCATTAGTGCCAGTCACACCGACCATCCACAGCTTCTCGCTTGCCGCACCATACACAGCATGCGCCAGCTCACCTGACAACTTACGCAAGTCCTTCACGGCCAGATGGGGGATCTGCCACTCATCTCGCCATACAAAATCTGTAGCCTCATAGATGACTGCGTTCGCACCACTGGCTATTGCTGCTGGAATGTGATTTCGCCCATCGTTCTTCTCGCCCGGGTACGCGACAAAAGTATCACCCAGTTTTATTTGTCGACTATCAGTGACCAGTTGTCCGATCTTTACGGCTAACTTTGCGAGTTGCGCATGCGGGAAAGTCATCACACCTCCTCCTTGATAACTTCTGCAGGAGCAGTGATGACGTTGTTTTGTGGCGCATCGTTGGGTACGTTCAACAAGTGCAAAGTCTCGCCTGTGATTTGACTGAATATCGGCGCGGCCACCATACCGCCGTAATACTCACCTTCAGGCTCATCTATCATCACCGCCACAATCACACGCGGGGCGGACACAGGTGCAAGTCCCACAAAGGAAGCCACATATTTATTGACGTAATGCGCGCCCGACAATTTGTGCGCCGTGCCCGTCTTGCCCGCCACACGATATCCAGCCACTTGTGCCAGTGGTGCAGTACCGCCTGGCATCGTGACGGTCTCCATCATCGCGCGCAGTTCTGAGGCTGTCGTCTCCGACATAATCCTCTGCCCCACTGGTGGTCCATCCAATTTCATCAACGAGACAGGCTTAAGCTCACCGTTATCAGCAAACACCGTATATGCCCTAGCCAGCTGCAACAGATTAACCGAGATGCCATGTCCGTAAGCCATGGTCGCTTGCTCTATTGGACGCCAAGTCTTTGCATCACGCAGCTTGCCCATCGCCTCGCCCGGAAAATTACTTCCTGTATGTGCACCAAAGCCACTTTCCGACAAGTTTTGCCACATCACAGCAGGCTCCATCATCAAAGCCATCTTGGCCGCGCCGATGTTGCTTGATTTTTGGATCACCTGCGATACTGTCAGCATCGCCTCTGGATGTGAGTCATGTATCTGGCGTCCACCCACCGTATAGACGCCATTTTCGGTATTGATTAGCGTATTAGGCTTGACCTTTCCGTGCTCCAAAGCCGCCGCGACAGTGAATGGCTTGAGCGTAGAACCTGGCTCGAATACGTCGGCAACTGCACGATTGCGCATCGCATGAGGACTTACGCGTACCCGGTTATTGGGGTTGTAACTAGGGTAATTGGCAAGCGCCAACACTTCACCAGTGCGCGCATCTAGCACCACCACTGCGCCTGCTTTTGCCTTATGTTTTAGTACCGCAGCTTGCAACTCTCTATAGGCGAGATATTGGATCTTGCTATCTATACTCAACATCACATCGCCACCCGCCTTAGGCGCACGCAGACTAGCCACGTCTTCGACGATGTGACCGCGCCTATCCTTGATAACGCGCTGACTACCTGGCTTACCGCCCAATTCCGCCTGCAGACTGTATTCCAAACCTTCCTGACCGTTATCGTCTTGACCCGTGAATCCCAACAACTGGGCAGCTACTTCACCAGCGGGGTAGTAGCGACGATATTCAGGCTGTAAGGAGACACCGACCAAATTTAAACGTATCACTTCTGCGGCCTGCTCTGGCAGTATCTGACGCTTGAGATAGGCGAAGTCACGCGAGGTATCGAACATCTGCCGACGCACATCCGACACACTCATCTGCAGCGCTTTAGCAAGCGACTTCACCTGCTGACTGTTGGCCTCTACATCCAAGGGGCTGACCCACACCGACTGCACAGGCGTACTGACGGCCAATGCTTCGCCATTGCGATCCATAATCATGCCACGGTGCGCACTTACCTCGATCACACGACTGTAGCGCGCATTACCTTTTTCCTGCAAAAAGTCATTATTTATCCCTTGCAGATAGACCCCTCTACCCAGCAAACCTACCAAGCCTGCAATCAATGCAATGAACAACAAAGACGCGCGCCAGCCAGGCAGTTTCGCCGGAGTCGTCATCGTCCTGTTGGTTGCGTAACTCATGGTTATTTTTTTACTCCGCTCACCGTCATATTCATCTTCCCTGCAACACGGGTGGATCGTTCGAATATTGCTCCGCACCGATATATTTAAGCTGTTCGTTCTTTGGTAGCTGCATCTGCAAATGGCGAGCGGCGATTTTTTCTATCCGCGCTGGCGCAGCCCACGTGCTTTGCTCCAATTGCAACTGCCCCCACTCCACTTCCATCTGTTGTGCGTGCATCTTTTCCTGCTGCAGCGCCAAGAATGATTTACGTGCCTGATGTTGCGATGTCACAACACTGAGTGAGGCCAAGACCACCACCAACATCAACAGACTATTTACCAGATTGCGATCAAACCGCATCGCTACGTTCCGCTATCCGCATCACCGCACTGCGAGCACGAGGATTGACTTGCAACTCTTGCACGCCCGCCTTTATTACCTTTCCCACTAAAGCCATCCTGCCCTGCGGCACTTCACTTGCCCGTATCGGCACATTGCGCGGCAATTTGTCACCTTCGGCCATATCACGCATGAAACGCTTTACGATACGATCCTCTAGTGAGTGGAAACTGATCACCACCAAGCGCCCAGCTGGTTTTAAATGCGTGACGCATTCAGGCAATACCCTCTCAAGCTCCTCGAGCTCCTGGTTGAGATAAATCCGTATAGCCTGAAAGGTACGGGTCGCCGGATTCTGGCCTGCCTCACGGGTACGCACTGTTTGACCAACCAACTCGACGAGTTGCTTCGTTGTGCTGATAGATTCAACTGCGCGCGCAGCAACAACCGCTCTTGCAATCTGCTTAGCAAACCGTTCTTCGCCGTAATCACGTATCACCTCCGCCAAAAAACTCTCTTCTACCGTTGCCAGCCATTCCGCCGCCGTCGGACCTCTACTCACATCCATGCGCATATCCAAAGGCGCATCGAATCTAAAACTGAATCCCCGCGATGCCTCATCCAACTGAGGTGAAGACACCCCCAGATCCAACAAAATGCCATCTACCTTATCCACACCCAATCGCGCCAGCACTGCCGCTATATCTTTAAAACCGCTATGCACGATCTGGAAGCGCGTATCCGTCCACTGCTGCCCCACCTTGATCGCAGTCTCATCCTTATCAAAAGCGATTAATTTTCCTTGCCCACCCAAGTGCTTCAAGATCAGTGCGCTATGCCCACCGCGCCCAAAGGTCCCATCGACGTACACACCATCAGACTTAATCGCCAAGGCATCCACGGCTTCATTCAGCAATACCGTGGTATGCAGCAATTCATTACTCACAAGGAGAAGCCCTCAAGTTCGGCTGGCAGATCTCCAGACATCAACGACAGAGACGCAGCTTGTTGAGCCTGCCACTTAGCCTCATCCCATAGTTCGAATTTATTGCCTTGACCAACTAGCATCACGCGCTTATCCAGCACGGCGTAATTGCGCAGATTCGGCGAAATCAATACTCGTCCGGCGCTATCCATCAGCACATCCTCGGCATTACCAACCAACAGACGTTGCAACGCGCGACTCTGGCGACTGAAAGAGGAAAGTTTGATGAGTTTGTCACTGATGGGCTGCCAGATATTTTGCGGATATACCAACAGGCAACCATCCATATCCGCAGTCAGCACCAGGTTACCGGCGCATTCGGACAGCAGCGCATCGCGATGCTTGGCGGGTATCGCCAGCCTGCCTTTGCCATCCAAATTAAGTTGCACCGCACCTTGGAACATTTCCATAACCCCACTTTTACCCACTTTTTACCACCTATCATCACTATATTGAAAATATTCCAGCGGGTCAAGCTGTAAAACAGCATTTTTCTTTACAAGACAATGAGTTAGGCGCACAAGTTAATGAAAATTAAATATGCTTA
>JBBQKX010000110.1:0-4915 GCA_038327315.1 Burkholderiales bacterium
GGATCGATGATCCAGAGGTACTCTGATTCGCCATGTGCGCCGCTCTCTTCTGCTAAAATCGCATGGTCTGGATAGGCTTCCAACAAGGTTTGTATGATGACTTGCTCAGCAGCGCGGTCGACTTCGGTAACAAAATCAGCATGAGATTTTTTGGTGACTGTGAGGTGATCGATCTTATCTGTAGAACGATAGATCAGATTGCCGGCGCGGCGCGCGGCCTTCACCGCGATGTTGAGCATGGGATGCATAACTAACCTTTGTTTTAATGAGCTGGAGAATTTCGGCGCGCATTTTAACAGATAAGGCAGTCACTAGTCGTAAGACGCTAGTTAAATTGAACTGCGCAAGCAACTAGCCGCATATATCTGCCAACTAAAAACTACTAAATACATGTTAAACAACATCAGAGTCGTACTCAGTCACACCACGCATCCAGGCAATATTGGTGCGGCTGCACGCGCCATGAAGACTATGGGGCTGCAGCATTTGTACCTTATTAATCCACGACTCTTCCCAGATGCGCAAGCCACTGCGATGGCCGCAGGTGCCGATGATATTTTGGCGAACGCGGTGGTGTGCAACTCCATAGATGAGGCTTTGCAGGGCGTGGTCTACACAGTGGGGATGACTGCGCGTTTGCGTGATATCTCAATAGAGGTGAAAACGCCGCGCGAGGCAATGCCGCTGGTATTGCAAGAAGCGGCCACCCATTCTGTTGCAATGTTGTTCGGTACTGAGATGTCTGGGCTGACCAATGAGGAGACAGGGCGCGCGCAGTTATTGGTGAATATTCCATCCAACCCCGAGTTCTCGTCACTGAACCTTGCAGCATCAGTTCAGGTGATGGCGTACGAGTTAAGTGTGGCAAGGCAGGCTTTTAAGCCGCAGACACCTAGTACGCAGCCTGCCAAGCATGAGCAGATCGAGGGTTATTTCGCACATCTGGAGAAGACGCTGCTCGAAATCGGTTTCTTCACCACGCAAAACCCCACGCGCATGATGCAGCGTTTGCGTCGTTTGTATGCCAGAGCACGTTTAGAAGCTGATGAGGTCAACATCTTGCGCGGTATTTTGAGCGTCACGACCGAGTACAATGCACGCCTCAAAGCGCGTTACCTAGAAGAGCAAGAGCATGTTCAAAAACATTAGAGAAGATATCGCCAGCGTATTTGCTCGTGATCCTGCAGCACGTAGCACCTTTGAGGTGTTGACCTGCTATCCAGGGTTGCACGCGCGTATCTTTCATCGTCTGGCAAATCATCTATGGCATGGCGGCTTCAAGTGGTTGGGGCGCTTCGTCTCGCATATCGCCCGAGGCTTGACCGGTATAGAAATTCATCCGGGCGCGACAATAGGGCGCCGCTTCTTCATCGATCATGGCATGGGCGTGGTGATTGGTGAGACTGCTGAAATTGGCGATGATGTGACGCTTTACCACGGCGTGACACTGGGCGGAACATCTTGGAAAGAAGGTAAGCGCCATCCTACTTTGGAGAATGGTGTGGTAGTTGGCGCTGGCGCCAAAATTCTTGGCCCTATCGTCATAGGTGCAGGTGCCAAGATAGGTTCAAACGCCGTGGTAGTTAAGCATGTTCCAGCTGGCGCGACAGCGGCTGGCATACCCGCGCGCATCTTGGATGAAGAGAAAAAATCTCAGGTTGGATTTAATGCCTATGGCATAGGAAATGATCAGAATGACCCTGTAAACAAGGCATTGCATGGTTTGATTGGGCATAGTGTGACGGTCGATCAACGTATCGAATTCATTTTGCAACAGCTTGAAAAGATGGGTGTTCCTGTGGATGACGAGCGTGCTACCGCCGAGAAATTCGACCCCAATCACTTGAATAAAATAGTTGATTAAATAAGTCTGGTATTCTATGATGCATCCATTGCAGAATACATGCAGCTAACTGAAGGAGTATTGATATGCGATTAACCACAAAAGGGCGCTTTGCTGTGACAGCTATGGTCGATTTGGCGATGCGTGGCGGTCGCGGTCCTGTGACACTAGCCGGTATCAGCGAGCGTCAGGGCATCTCGCTTTCTTATCTTGAACAGCTGTTCGGTAAATTGCGGCGCAATGGCATCGTGGATAGCGTACGCGGACCCGGTGGTGGATATTGTCTGGCCCGCCCAAGCGCTAAAATCTCTATCGCAGAGATCGTAGTTGCAGTTGATGAGCCTTTGGATGCGACTAATTGTGGTGAACGAGGAACTTGCCATGAAGGCAAACCTTGCGTCACCCACGATCTTTGGATGGGGCTGAACGAGAAGATATATGCCTATCTGGCGGAAGTAAGTTTGCAACAACTTGTCGATAGTCAGGCTAATGCCAAATCAGGTTTATCTACAGTGACGTTGCCTAAATCCACTGCTAAACATGCAGTAATGTAAATAAGGAAGTCTTAATTTTATGAAGTTACCAATCTACATGGATTACTCTGCGACCACACCAGTGGATCCGCGTGTCGCAGCCAAAATGATCCCTTATTTGACCGAGAAGTTCGGTAATCCAGCGAGTCGCTCCCATCACTATGGTTGGGAGGCTGAAGAGGCGGTCGAGTTGGCGCGTGAACAAGTGGCTGCATTGGTGAATGCCGACTCTAAAGAGATCGTCTGGACCTCGGGTGCGACTGAGTCCAATAATTTGGCAATCAAGGGTGCTGCTCATTTTTACCAAGGCAAGGGCAAGCACATCGTCACCATGCGTATTGAACACAAGGCGGTGATCGATACCTTTCGTGAGTTGGAGCGTGAAGGATTTGAGGCGACTTATATGGATCCGGAGCCTAATGGGCTATTGGACCTAGAGAAGTTCAAGGCTGCTTTGCGTCCCGACACCATTTTGGTTTCCATCATGCATGTGAATAATGAGATTGGTGTGATACAGGATATCGCGGCGATTGGCGAAATCTGCCGCGCCAAGGGCATCATCTTCCACGTAGATGCGGCTCAGGCAACAGGTAAGGTGCAGATCGATATGCAGAAGCTTAAGGTCGATTTAATGTCCTTCTCGGCACACAAGACTTATGGTCCTAAGGGTGTAGGCGCGCTTTATGTGCAGCGTAAACCCCGCGTACGTTTGGAAGCGCAGATGCACGGTGGTGGACATGAGCGCGGCATGCGTTCCGGCACTTTGGCGACACATCAAATCGTAGGTATGGGCGAAGCTTTCCGTATTGCTCAAGAAGAGATGGTTAGTGAGAACGAGCGCATCCGTATGTTGCGAGATCGTTTGTACGCGGGTCTGATGACCATGGAAGAAGTACATCTGAATGGTGACATGGAGCAGCGTGTGCCGCACAATCTCAACCTTAGTTTCAATTTTGTGGAAGGCGAATCGCTGATTATGGCAATCAAAGATGTCGCGGTTTCCAGTGGTTCGGCGTGTACCTCAGCCAGCCTGGAGCCTTCTTATGTGTTGCGTGCGCTGGGTCGTAGCGACGAGTTGGCGCATAGCTCGATACGCTTCTCAGTGGGACGTTTCACTACAGTAGAAGAAGTCGACTTCGTAATCGACTTGCTGAAACGAAAAATCGGGAAATTGCGTGAACTCTCCCCGCTGTGGGAGATGTACCAAGATGGTGTGGATTTGAACACAGTGCAGTGGGCGGCACATTAAATTTGAGAAGATAAAAGGGCGGCAGCTTTGCCGCCTAAAGAGTTAAGGTGGTAAAGCAGGGCGCAGTGTTTCCCATACTCCCTTAGCTCTTCACCCTTCTCATTTACAAGGAGAACAAAATGGCATACAGCGAAAAACTTTTAGATCATTACGAGAATCCACGCAACGTTGGCTCCTTCGCGAAGGACGCGGAAGGTCTGGGAACCGGCATGGTCGGTGCACCAGCATGTGGTGACGTGATGAAGCTGCAGATTAAGGTTGGTAAAGATGGCGTGATTGAAGACGCGAAGTTCAAGACTTATGGTTGCGGTTCTGCTATCGCTTCCAGTTCCTTGGTGACCGAATGGGTCAAGGGTAAGACAGTCGATCAGGCTTTGCAGATCAAGAACACCCAGATTGCAGAAGAATTAGCATTGCCACCAGTGAAAATCCACTGCTCTATTTTGGCAGAGGATGCGATTAAAGCTGCGGTTGCTGATTACAAGTCCAAGCATGGCGCAAGCATAGAAACTTCGGCTTGCCATGGCAGCATTTGAGTGGAGAGCAACATGGGTATCTCGCTGACTGAAGCTGCTGCAAAGCATGTACAAAACTTCATTGCCAAGCGTGGCAAGGGCTTGGGTTTGCGTATCGGCGTGCGCACCACAGGGTGTTCTGGTATGGCTTATAAATTGGAATTCGCGGATGCGTTGAGTGATGACGATATGCAATTTCAGAGTCACGGTGTGACGCTGCTGGTAGACCCCAAGAGCCTGCCTTATATAGACGGTATGGAGCTGGACTTCCAGCGCGAAGGCCTCAACGAAGGTTTTAAATTCAACAATCCCAACGTCAAAAACGAATGCGGATGCGGCGAGAGCTTTCAAGTTTAAAGATCCCAAACTCCATTGAGATGCCGCGTCATTTTTCTTTGTTCGCGCCTTTACTTGCATGGAATTTTAGTTTCCGAAACACACTTTGGTTTAGCCTTTTTCGTTTTAATTCCCTCTGAATCGCATGTCTGCTAACAGCATAAATTTTCAGCAGTCCTTTTTTCAACTCTTTGGTCTGGCGCAGTCCTTTAAGTTGGATACGTCGGCCTTGGAGCGGGAGTATCGGTCCCTGCAGTTGATCGTACATCCTGATAAGTCGGCTCATCTGCCTGATGCAGAACAGCGACTGGCGATGCAGCAGGCAACGTTTGTGAATGAGGCATATCAGACACTGCGTAGTCCTTTGAGGCGTGCACGTTATATCTTGAAGTTGAATGACGTAGATACTCAGGAAGAGACCAATACTGCGATGCCCATG
>JBBQKX010000111.1:0-4793 GCA_038327315.1 Burkholderiales bacterium
GCTCGGTAGATTGGCTACTCACGGGTGGCGTCAGCAGTCAGGATAGTTATGCGGTGTTAGACGCAAGCCGCGCACCATACGCAACCAACAATACTTCTGCACCTTATAGCGCAAGCAATGTCGTGAGCACGCCCATCAGCACGCTGACCAACAACCTAAATGTTGGAAATGCCTCTGCGTTCACGCTCGTCAACCCGCTGTGTTTCGATAACTTGGAGCTGGTGTATTCGGCGACCCAGCCCGCCCCCGCGATCGCCAACTCAGCACGCTTCGATGTCTATACTCAATCGATGGACGTGACGGGTGCTTATACCTGCACCAACATTACAGCACCAGCCAACACTTTGTTGGGGACAGTAGATGCGAACTTCATGACCGTGCGCACCCAAGCCATCACGCGCTTTGCGAATTTTGTTGTGGTAGCTGGTTCGGCAATCACCAGCCCATTCACTTCTACCGACACTTACCAAGCTGCGATACAACACGAGACCTTCCTTGCCGTGGTGAATGGCGGCTTGAAATCGGGACTGATGCAAACTACCGGATGGTCTAGTGATCTGGATGCCATCGGACGCTCCAGCGCTGGTGGCAGCATCACAGGCCTACTCAATAAGACTGCCATGGATGCTGTCATGACTGCGGCAGGCATCCCGCTTTTTTAACTGACCATTTGAATACCTCACAAGATCAGCTCATGAAAACACCCGCACCGAGCAAAGCTGAGATCGCATTGATGGAGCCCTTTGTCGGGCTGACGCTAGCGCAGATTCTCGTGCCGCAAAGTCATGACGAATTCGCAGCTGCCAGCAACGCAATCATGGCGGCGGGCGTAGTAGGTTTCGATACCGAATCCAAACCGACTTTCTCTGTCGGCGAAGTGAGCAGCGGGCCGCATCTGGTGCAATTCGCTTTGCCTGACAAAGCTTATCTGTTCCAGATGCATCACAGCGAGGCGCACCCTTTTCTGCGTGACTTGCTGCAATCAGCGCAGCTCATCAAGGCGGGCTTCGGGCTCAAATCGGATAGCGGCCATATCTACGCCAAGCTGGGTATCAAGATGCATGGTGTGATCGATCTCAATGCAGTGTTCAGCAAAGACGGTTACCAAAAAGAAATCGGCGTGCGCACAGCGGTGGGCTTGATGTTCGGGCAACGCTTCGCCAAGTCCAAGCACGCTACCACCTCCAACTGGGCAAGACATGAACTCACCCCGCAACAACTGCTCTACGCAGCGAACGATGCTTATGGCGCGCTCAAGGTATATGAAGCATTGCAAGCATCTCTAGGGGTAGACCTGATGAGTCACATTAATGCAGCTTAGTTTTGCTATCATCGCGCAAGATGCACCATCAAATTTATTAGGAGTCTTGCATGTTTAAGCAGTCTTTGCGCACCGCCATCCTCGCTACACTTACCCTCACCGTCCTCACTCCCGCCTTTGCCGAAGACACCGTCAAAGATTGCCGCCTCAAAGGCGGCTCTATGGTGGTGCTGGCTGCACCCGCTTGTGCTATGGAAGGCGGCACACCCATCGTGACTTATGTAGTACCGACCATGCAGCTCTCGACCGACCCGAAGCTGGCGGTCGCGCAACGTAGCGTGCTGGAGATACTGAACAAACCAGTGGTTGAAAAGACCGTGCAGAAGAACGACCCCGAAAATATTTCCCGTTCCGCGAATTTCGATGGCTGTAACTTACAAGTGGACGAGTTGGTGCATGTCGATCACGGCAATGCCTACACTAGCCGCAGACACTTCAAGATCCATTCCAGCATTAACCTCAAGACCGTAGAAGCTGATGCAATCAGCGATCTGGGCGAGGTGGATTCTTTGGGTGGTGGTCTGAAAGCCTACGGTATCGCACTGACCAAGCGCATACGTGACGAACACAGTGCGTTCTCCATCTCAGTGCTGGAGCAGACCATAGACAAGGAAAAGCCCTTCACCATGCCTGGACCTATCGCCTACTTCGGCACCTTGCGTGATGATATGTGGGTGGCTGACGAATATGGTTATCCGCGAGGCAATGGCGCGAGTGACTACTACACCGACAGGGTTCGTCTGATGTACCTCGTAAATACGTCCGAAGAAGCAAGAAAATTGAAACAGGCACTGGAAGATGCACGCGCCTCATGCCATCAGTAAGCACTAATGTCTGAGGTTGATGGTCGCTGTGGCATTTCTCTCGTTACATCATATTAGGACGGATGTTGGGATGCGATTGCCTGTATTCTTCGGCACGACGTATGGATTCCGTATAAGTTTGCAGGCGGATTCGACATCGACGTCGTAAAACCACCTAAGGAATTGCTCCATGAATAACGCCAAGCTGGAAGAATTATTTGAGATTTTGAGTGCTGCTTGCCACCGCCAGTTCCTATTCAACCCTAGACGTATCACCGCAGAAATGCGCTATGTCGGCACTGAGGGGCATGGTAAAGAAATGGTGCATGTATTCCGCGACAGCAAGACACATTCGCAGATCACCCTGAAGAACACCTTCGCAACATTGCGCGAAAAACAGGGCGATAAGCCACATTGGTCAGATGCTGAGAAGGCGCATTACAAAGAGTCCGATGCACAAATCGACGCACAGATACAGCTCAAAAAAGACCACCTCGAATACGCCAAAGCTAGCCCGCTATACCTAGATCACCGCACACAATTATTGACGCATTACAAAGACAGCCCTAGTTTCGTGGCAGGCAGCAGCACACCCCGCGAGGCAGCCAAGCTTTTAATCGCTGCGTTGTCAGATTCACACGATGCACGCCTGACGACTTTTGCTGCGTATTACGGCTCTGACGATACCGACCTGTTAGCACATCATTTGTTATCGCCCTGCCACTTCGAGTTTGCCGCGAACCAGCATGCATGATGCTTGCTACGACTAAAATCTAGTCAGCGTTAATCGAGATCTGCGATATGCGCTTCTTGCCTGAATTAACTGAACTCGAACAACTATTGGAACTCGGTGCCAAGCATCTTGATACCAAAGTTGCTTGCGAAGTCAGCGTGGGTGATAAGCGCTTTCCGGTCTATCAACTGTCTTTAGGCAACCCCGACCCTAAGCTGCCCGCGATTGGTTTCTTTGGTGGCGTGCATGGCTTGGAACGCATCGGCACCCATGTATTGCTGTATTTTATGCGCGGCTTAATCTCACGTCTGGCGTGGGACAAGAGCTTGCATCACTCACTCGAAAATATCCGTTTAGTGTTCATGCCCTTGGTCAATCCGGGTGGCATGTGGCAAGCCACACGCTGCAATCCGCGTGGTGTCGATCTGATGCGTAACGCGCCCATAGAAGCGGCTGGTAAAGTGCCCTTCCTGTTAGGTGGGCATCGCATCAGCCGACATCTGCCTTGGTATCGTGGCTTAGCTTCCAGCGAAATGGAGATTGAAAATCAGGCATTGTGCAAAACCGTAAGCGAAGAATTATTGACGCGCAAGTTCAGCCTCTCGGTCGATTGTCACTCTGGTTTTGGCGCACGTGACCGCATCTGGTTTCCGCATGCACATACCGTCGAACCCATCGCGCATCTGGCGGAGATACACAGGCTGGAAGAGCTTTTTCACCAAGCGCATCCCAACAATAAATATCTGTTCGAGCCGCAGAGCACGCAGTACCGCACGCATGGCGACATCTGGGATTATCTCTACCTACAAGCGCAACAAGATGCGAGCAAGACCTTCTTGCCACTGACTTTAGAGATGGGTTCTTGGTTATGGGTGAAGAAGAACCCGCGCCAATTCTTCTCGCGTCAAGGCATCTTCAATCCCAAGGTCGAACATCGCTTGCAACGAGTATTGCGTGGCCATTCGGTGTGGTTGGATTTCTTAGTACGCGCGACATGCAGCCAAGAGAATTGGCAAGTTTCAGGACCACCTCGCAACCGCTTGCAAGAACGTGCCGTGGCGCGCTGGTATACAACATGACGACTTGGGTGCTATTGCGAGGATTGATACGCGAGAAGCGCCACTGGGGCGAATTCTTAGATCTCTTTCAGGCGAGCTTGGGCACCCAGCAAGTCATCGCGCTCGATCTTCCAGGCAATGGCAGCCTGCATGAGCTCGACAGCCCTGCAACAGTAGAAGCGATGGCGGAACACTGTCGTACCCAGTTATTAGCACTCGGCTACCCGCCTCCCTACCGCGTGTTAGCACTCTCGCTAGGTGCGATGGTCGCGGTGGCCTGGAGCGAACATCATCCGCAAGAAGTCGAGAAGATGGTGTTGATCAATACCAGCCTCGCACCCCTCAACCCCTTCTACCAACGTCTGCGCCCCATCAACTATCTCGGCTTGATTCGCAACGGTCTGTTCGGTTCGGTAGCGCGGAAAGAGCGACGTATCCTCGAACTCACCAGTAATCTACGGCGCAACGCTGAGGATAGCCCGATGATATTAGCGCGCTGGATAGACTACGCGCGCGAGTATCCCGTCAGCCGAGCCAACAGCCTGCGACAACTGCTCGCAGCGGTGCGTTTTCGTGCCCCCCTGAGCACACCCAAAGTCCCAGTATTATTAGTGGCCGCTGAACATGACAATCTAGTCGATGCGCAGTGCTCTGTGACGCTGGCGCAACGCTGGCAATGCGAGCTCAGACTGCATGCTAGCGCAGGACATGATCTACCCTTGGATGATGGTGCTTGGGTAGTGCAGCGAATTAAAATATGGCTAACAATCCCTGAAAAATAGCAAAACTGAAGATGAACCGATACTCGGAACCGCTACTCTATTTCGAATGCAACATCCCTGAGGGCTGGGAAGTATTGCCTTGCTCTTGGGCGAAGA
>JBBQKX010000112.1:0-4785 GCA_038327315.1 Burkholderiales bacterium
GTTCCATCAGGCACAAAATGCTGCTTACATCGATAGCTTCTGGTTCGCTACGACTAACTTCGTGCTGATGTTGCCTTTGCTATTGTTGTTGCGTAAGCCCAAGAAGACAGAAGCTGCCAGTCCTGTTGCGGTGGCAGACTAGCCTTAGGATTTATTACTGGCCGAAATTAGTTGATTGAGTTTCTCTCTGGCCGCACCACTGTCTATCATCTCTGCTGCCTGCTTTACACCGTTCTCTAGCGTGTCGCTCAGGCCTGCGACATAGATAGTCGCTCCTGCGTTCATTAACACGATATCGCGTGCTGCACCGGGTTTGCCTTCCAGGACGGAGAGCAGCATGAGGCGAGATTCGCTGACACTGGAAACATTGATGTCGGATAGGCGTGCGGCGCTTAATCCGAATTGAGACGGATGCACGATGTATTCGCGTACCTCACCATCCTTGAGTTCGGCGACAGAGGTGTCACCAGTGATGGTAATTTCGTCCATGCCATCTTCACCGTGCACGATCATCACGCGCTGGCTGCCCAGACGCTGCAATACGCGGGCTTGTATACCAACCAGATCAGGATGAAATACGCCCATCACTTGCTGCTTGGCACCTGCGGGATTGGTTAGCGGGCCGAGAATGTTGAATAGGGTGCGTATGCCCATCTCTTTGCGTACGGGTGCCGCATGTTTCATGGCGCTGTGATAGTTGGGAGCGAACATGAAGCCAAATCCAACTTGCTCGATGATGGTTGCGGTCTGCTCTGGCGTGAGGTTGATGTTGACCCCCAGCGCCTCCAGTACGTCCGCGCTACCAGATTGTGAGGACACAGAACGACCACCATGCTTAGCAATTTTTGCACCCGCTGCTGCAGCGACGAAGGCTGCTGTGGTCGAGATATTGAACGTGTGAGCACCATCGCCCCCTGTACCGCAAGTGTCGACCAAGCGCCCATCATCTTTTATTTGCACATGTGCTGAAAGTTCGCGCATTACCAGTGCGGCTGCAGCAATCTCGCCTATGGTCTCTTTCTTGACGCGCAAGCCGGTGATGATGGCTGCAATCATCACGGCTGACACTTCGCCACTCATGATTTGGCGCATCAGCGAGACCATCTCATCGTGGAAAATCTCGCGATGATCGATAATGCGTTTGAGTGCGTCTTGCGGCTTCATGGTCTACCTTCCAAAAAATTCTTCAACATGTCGTGACCATGTTCGGTGAGTATGGACTCAGGGTGGAACTGCACACCGTGCACGTTCAGCGTCTTGTGGCGTACGCCCATGATTTCGCCATCGTCTGTCCAAGCAGTGACCTCTAGACAATCAGGCATAGTCTCGCGTTCTATCACAAGCGAGTGATAGCGGGTCGCTGTGAAAGGATTAGGCAGACCGGTGAATACACTGTTGCTGTGATGATGAATGAGTGAGGTCTTGCCGTGCATCAAGGTCTTGGCATGGATGATCTTGCCGCCGAAGGCTTGACCTATGCTCTGGTGACCGAGGCAGACGCCGAGTAAAGGTATCTTGCCAGCGAACTGTTTGATGGCGGCGACCGAGATGCCAGCTTCATTTGGCGTGCAAGGGCCGGGTGAGATGACTAAGTGATTGGGATTTAACTTGGCGATTTCTTCCACGCTGATCTCGTCATTGCGTTTCACCACTACCTCTGCACCCAACTCGGCAAAATATTGCACGAGGTTGTAGGTGAATGAGTCATAGTTATCGATCATTAGCAGCAAAATATATCCAACCTTATACGTGATTTTGGGGTTGCCCTATGCCGCGGCGGCCCTTAAAGAAGGGGCGCATTATCTCATTCATTCTAAAGTGCTGGAAGGCAGTGTAGGCAGCAATGTACTACTCAAAAAAGGCTTGGGGTTGTGAGATGCCGAAACCTTGTGCAAAGTCTATGCCGATATCGCGCAACTGCATGATGACCGCTTCACTTTCGACCATCTCGGCCACGGTTCTCACACCTACGCTCTTGGCGACTTTGTTGATCGCGACCACTTTGGCCTGCGCGACCTTGTCTCTGGACATAGCCAAGATCAGGCTGCCATCGATCTTAATGAACTCGATGTTGAAGTCGCGTATCAATTTAAAAGATACGTTGTCGCGACCGAAATTACTCAGGGCCACTAGGCAACCCAGCGCTTTGACCTTGCCCACAAATTCGGTGACCGCGCTGTTCTGCAGAGTGTCTTCGGCGTCGCACACCTCGAAGCACAGATTGCTGGCAGATACCCCTGACTCCTCTAACATCAGCGCTAATGAATTAGGGAACTCGGCGTCATGTATGGTTGCACGTGCGACATTAATGAAGAAAATGGTGTTGGATTTGAGCCTTCCCTGTTGGTATTGGATAGCGGCACGTTGCAAGACATGCTGTACTACCCAACGATCCAAAAAAGGCATCAGGCCATGCTGTTCGGCAATAGGAAAAAAAGCGCCGGGTGGCATCATGTTCTCTGGGTCTTCACGCAGTCGGATCAAAATCTCGTAGTGCTCGGACTCCATAGAGTCTAAGCCTAACGGGGTAATCAACTGGCAGAATAGATTGAAGTCGCTGTGTTCTATCGCGGCGAATATCTCGCGTCCCGCATCCTCGCGTCCTGTGATCTGTCGTGACATCGAATCGACGAACATATTCTGGTCGTTCAAATCTTGGGGTGCAGGTCTATTAGCATTCTTGCTTGGAACTGAACTCACGTCATCTGGCTGCGTCACATCAGTAGCCAGCATATAGAAACCTATGACTTTGCCCGTGTCATCGTATTGCGGCAGATGCTCAACTTCCAATTTGTATACCGCACCACTGGTCATAGTGAGGGTACGCACATAGCTGGTAGCTTGTCCGTCAAGTGACTGACGTATCAAAGTGGCCAATTCGGAATGTACCTTGTTGCCCAAGACCTGGCGTAAATGCCTGTCGTCTATGTTCTTCGCATCCAGATTAAGCCATGTGCGAAACGCCTTATTGTGATATCGGCAGCGGCCTTCGACGTCTACAAAGGCGATGATGGTGTCCAATGATTCATCCATCAAACGTAGGCGTGACTGAGTGTTCGCCTGACCAGCTTCATATTGTGAGAGCTTGCGCATAGTCTGCTCCAGCTTGTCTTTCATGGCTGAAAGTTGGGCGGTACGGCGTGTTAAACGCCATTCTGAATGCGACATACGCGATGCTTCGGCCAAGATGGCTGCGACCAATAACCCGGTTAGGAAGGTAGTCCATTGCAGACCCAGATCGGTGAAATAAATGGTGAAGACGAGTGCCGCAGAAGTGACGACCACGGCAAACGCGGTGAAATAAGGTTGAATGACACGATAAAACTTTTTATTCAGGATTATCAAGGCGCGATTCCTAGGTGATTGCTACGACTGCTTGCGTAGTTTGGACACTATACTCGTTGCCACAGCCTCGGCGACTTCTATACCATCCACGGCCGCCGACAGGATGCCTCCTGCGTATCCCGCGCCTTCACCGGTTGGATATAAACCCTTGGTATTAATGCTTTGTAAATCTTCCTTATTACGCTTGATGCGTACGGGTGACGAAGTGCGTGTCTCGACACCAGTCAAAACTGCGTCTGGCATGTCGAAACCTTTGATCTGTTTTGCGAAGGCGGGCAATGCCTCGCGTATCGCGGCGATGGCGTAGTCGGGCAAAGCAGTGGCGAGATCTGTGAGATGCACGCCAGGCGTGTAAGAAGGTTGCACGCTGCCGAATTCGGTCGAAGCTGTGCCACTCAAGAAGTCACCAACCAACTGTCCCGGCGCTTGATAGTTACGACCACCCAGTTCGTAAGCATGTGACTCCAAACGACGTTGGAATGCCATGCCGGCCAGTGGGTCGCCGGGGTAGTCGACCTCAGGGGTGATGCCCACCACGATGCCAGCATTGGCATTGCGTTCGTTGCGTGAATACTGGCTCATGCCATTTGTTACCACGCGACCTACTTCCGACGTTGCAGCAACCACAGTGCCGCCTGGGCACATGCAGAAGCTGTACACAGATCGTCCATTGCTGGCGTGATAGACAAGCTTGTAATCGGCCGCACCCAGTTGTGGATCACCTGCATTCGCACCTAAACGGGCATCATCTATCAGCGACTGGGGATGTTCGATACGGAAACCGATAGAGAATGGTTTGGCTTCGAGATAGATGCCGCGTTTGTGGATCATCTCGAAGGTGTCACGCGCGCTATGACCTATCGCCAACACAAGATGGTCAGTAGCGATACGCTCACCGTTCGCCAGCACCACGGCGCTGACTTGCTGTACATCGTCTGCGCCAATTTCAAGTTCGATATCTTCCACGCGACTTTGGAAGCGAATCTCGCCGCCCAGCGACTGTATGGTGGCACGCATTTTTTCTACCATACCGACCAGCTTGAATGTGCCGATGTGTGGGTGGCTCTCGTATAGGATCTCGGCGGGTGCGCCTGCTTTGACGAATTCATCAAGCACCTTACGGCTCAGGTAGCGCGGGTCTTTGATCTGGCTGTAGAGCTTGCCGTCCGAGAATGTGCCTGCACCACCTTCACCGAATTGCACATTCGATTCTGGATCAAGCTTGCCCTGGCGCCACAATCCCCAGGTGTCCTTGGTGCGTTCGCGCACTGCCTTGCCGCGCTCTAGTATCAGGGGCTTGAAACCCATCTGTGCGAGCAGCAAACCGGCAAACAAACCCGCTGGCCCCATGCCGATAACGACAGGTCTAGTGTTCAGATCAGAGGGTGCTTGTGCGACGAAATGATAGCGGGTGTCGGGCGCGAGTTTGATGTGCTGCTC
>JBBQKX010000113.1:0-4742 GCA_038327315.1 Burkholderiales bacterium
TTATCGTCAACGCATCTCTCTCTCGGCACGTTGTTCCTCTACTAGATTCATTAATTCTCTGTGATTGAGTGAAATTCAAAATATGACAATCAACACTAGTCTGCGCGACACACAATTCGTTCTCTTCGGTGCAAATGGTGATCTTTCTTGGCGCCTGATTGTGCCAGCACTGTTTGATCTATTCCTGACTGACCACTTGCCTGAGCGGTTCATACTGCAAGGTGTAGACCGACTTGACACTGATGCGGCGGCGTTAGCTGAGCATTATTTGAAGGGCGTTTCCCAACATTCACGCTACGGCGTTCCTGATGAGGCAACATGGCAGAAATTTGCCAGCAAACTTCGCCATATCCAAGCCGATATCAGCGACGCGAGTAGTTATACGCATCTGAGTGAAATACTTGCCTTATGTGATGCCGACTGGGGTTGCAAAACGGAGAAGGTGTTTTATCTGGCGGTACCTTCTTTTCTATTCGAAACAGTAGTCAGCGGCTTGGGGGATGCTGGTCATGCACAAGACCGAGAGCATGTACGGGTCGTTGTAGAAAAACCTTTGGGGCACGATCTGGACTCATTCCGCCAGATTAATAGTGTGCTGACTCGATACTTCACCGAACAGCAAATATTCCGCATCGACCATTTCCTTGGTAAAGAGACAGTACAGAATATTCTGGCCATGCGCTTTGCCAACCCGATCTTTGAACCTATCTGGAATCGACGCTATGTAGACCATGTGACCATCACCGTGGCAGAAACGCTAGGCGTTGAAAAGCGCGGGACCTACTACGAACAAGCTGGCGCATTGCGCGACATGGTGCAGAATCATTTATTTCAACTGCTGTGTTTGGTCGCGATGGAACCACCGGTGTCTTACGACGCAGATGATATACGCAACAAAAAAGTAGACGTGCTGCATTCATTGCGTCCGATTACCAGCGAGACTTTGTCGGATCATTCGGCAAGAGGTCAATATGATGAAGGCTGGATAGCGGGCTCTAAAATGAAGCGCTACCGCGACGAACCGGATGTGGATCCCCGTTCCAACACTGAAACGTATGCCGCCTTGAAGCTCTACGTGGACAACTGGCGCTGGCAGGATGTTCCTTTCTATCTACGCACAGGCAAGCGCATGGCAGCAGCAGTTTCTGAAATATCCATACGCTTCCGTGATGTTCCTCATCATGCATTTCCTGCCTCTGCGGGTTTGAATTCCCAGCCAGTAAGACTGGTAATCCAGATAAATCCAGAACAGGGCATCGTGCTCAAATTCATGGCCAAAGTACCTGGCTCCGAACTACGCTTACAGCCTGTCGACATGCGCTTTTGTTACAAAGAAGCGTTTCAGACTGAGTCGCCAACCGCCTATGAGACCTTGCTGCATGATGTTCTGGTCAGTAATGCCACGTTGTTTATGCGTGCCGATCAGGTTGAGTTGGCTTGGAAATTCCTAATGCCGATACTAAACTCTTGGCAGAACGAGCCCGCGCTGGATTTTCCAAACTATGCCGCGGGATCTTGGGGCCCTGAAACGGCCGAGTCACTGCTTGCTAGCGATGGCAATAGTTGGCTAATACCTACACTCAAAAATTCGACGTAGCCTCGCGACCGTCGTATAAATGAGGGCATCCATGAAAGCGCCACCCGCTAAAAATTCATTCCCAACTTGGGCGCGTGCAGCCAAAGACATGGTGGGTGCAAGCTTGGGCTCATCCAGATTGTGGTTCACCATCGCCGACGGCATCCTGACTGAAGTCTATTACCCGCGTATCGATATCCCACAGATCAAAGATCTAGGTTTCATCATTGCAGATGATAAAGGCTTCTGGGTAGAACTGCGTCGTAACGGCAACTACAAAGTGAGCCTACCGTTTCCAGGCGTGCCCGCCGTAGAGGTCGTTCATACACATCCACGCTTCACCTTCACGCTGCAAATCTGCCCAATGCAAAATCGCGATGTACTGATGATGCGTTATCGACTGGAAGGCGATACGAATTTAAAACCCTACGCACTGTTGTCGACGAGATTGGGGGACAACGCGGATAACAATCTAGCCAGCGTAGGCAATTACAACGGGCGCACTTTACTCTGTGCTGAACAAGGGCCATTTGGACTTGCACTGGCAGCATGCGGTGAAGATGGAGAAGACGTTTGGCAGCGCTGCTCTGTGGGCGAAGAAACGGTAAGTGATGGCTGGCAAGATTTCAATCAGCATGGACGCATGACATGGGCTTATGACAGCGCAGGCCCAGGCACGACCGCGCTGATGGGCGAGTTGCCGCGACAAGCAACGCTTGCACTTGGTCTGGCAACGAGCGTTGAGTCAGCCGCCACCCTTGCTGTCTCCGGCCTAATGGAGAAATTTTCCAAAGTTTGGGATTTGCAATGCCGTAATTGGCAGACATGGCTAGGGGGCTGTCACTTCCCCGCAGCGACAGCCAAGTTAAACGAACAACTGATGCTTTCTGCCATGGTGCTCAAAGTGCATCAAGATCGCACCTATTGCGGTGCTGCCGTAGCTAGTCTTTCAGTCCCTTGGGGTTCAAGCAGCCAGAGCCGTAGTGGCTATCATCTAGTGTGGTCGCGCGATCTGGTAGAGACCGCAGGTGCAATGGTCGCGATGGGTTCATACGGCGATGCACGCGAAGTGTTGCGCTACTTGATTGCGACTCAACAAGAAGATGGCCATTGGCTGCAAAATCAATGGCTGGGTGGTGCGCCATTCTGGCAGGGCATACAACTAGATGAGGCAGCCTTCCCAGTCATACTCGCCGCAACCTTAAATGCACACGATGAGTTAGGTGGCATCCCCGTCAAAGACATGGTGCAACGTGCTCTCAGTTTCATTGCGCGCGAAGGTCCCTCTACCGCACAAGATCGCTGGGAAGAAGACGCCGGCGTCAACACCTTCACACTCGCCATCATCATCGCGGCCTTAGTTGAGGGCAGTGCTTGGCTAGAGAAAGATGCGCGAGAGTTTGCGTTGTTGTTGGCTGACAACTGGAATGCAAGGCTAGACGATTGGACTTTTGTGCAAGGTACTAAGTTGGCACAACAGCTTAATATCAGCGGCTATTACATACGCACAGCACCTGAGAGCTCACTGGTACATGAAGGCGTCCAGTCCGAACATATCATGATCAAGAACCGCGCCTATGATGCTGACTTGCCCGCAGATGAACAGGTCGCCACCGACTTCTTGCAACTTGTGCGCTACGGTCTACGCCGCGCGGATGATGCGCGCATACTCAATAGCCTGAAGGCAGTCGATTATCTGCTCAAGATGGATACACCCTACGGTCCGGTGTGGCATCGCTACAACGGCGATGGCTATGGCGAGAAGGATGATGGCAGTCCTTTTGACGGAACTGGGAATGGACGTGGCTGGCCACTATTAGTCGGGGAACGCGGCCATTATGCACTTGCGGCGGGAGAAGACCCTTTGCCCTATCTTGAAGCCATGGCCGCCATGTCGGGCACTGCAGGCCTTATGCCTGAACAGGTGTGGGACAGCGCGGATATTCCGGAACGCAATTTGACTCTGGGTAAGCCCAGCGGGGCTGCCATGCCATTAGTGTGGACGCATAGTGAATTCATCAAACTGTATTACAGCCGCGCACTGGGTTATCCAGTCGACAGGCCAGAGGCAACTTGGCAGCGCTATCAAGGCAAACGTCCAGTGATATCACATGTGGTCTGGGGGCCGCGCTATCACCCGACCAAGTTGCATTTAGGCAACCGATTCACGATAGCACTGAGCGCACAAGCTACTGTACATTGGGGAATCAACGGCTGGAAGAACGTGCAAGATATTGCTATGAAAAATACTGGGCTCGACGTGTGGGTCAGCGAACTGCCTGTTGCCCATCTCAAAGCCGGTGACTCCATCCAATTCACTTTCCACTGGCAAGACCCTGAGCGATGGGAAGGACAAGATTTCGAAATGACGGTAGTCCAAGTATGAAGCGAGTCGAAGCAATCAATTACATCAAGCACGACAACTTAGAAGCGTTAAGCCAGTCCGTCGCACTGCGCATTGTGCAGATCGCAGGTCTCGCAATAGCAGAGCGCGGATTGTTCAACATCGCCTTGGCGGGCGGTGAAACACCACGTCGTTGCTACCAGTTGTTAAGCAAGATGACAATCGATTGGAAGCTGGTACAAATCTATTTCTGCGACGAACGCTGTCTGCCGCTAGGTGATGCGCAGCGCAACGACAGCATGGCGCAGGAAATATTGCTTAAGCACATCGCTATTCCTGCAAACAATGTGCATGCAATCCCAGCCGAACATGGCGCGCAGGTTGCTGCGGCAGAATATGCGGCAATGATAAAGACAGCACTACCGTTAGACTTGGTTTTGCTGGGCATGGGTGAGGATGGGCATACCGCAAGTCTATTCCCCAATAACCCATCAATAGAACTGGATGCTGTCGCCGTGCCGGTATTCAATGCCCCCAAGTTACCAGCAGAACGCGTATCGTTAGGCTTGAATACCTTGAATACAGCTAGGTCTAAAATATTTTTGGTATCAGGTAAAGCTAAACAGGAAGCATTACAGAACATCATGCGCGGTAACAAATTGCCTGCTGCACAAGTGACTGAGGCTGAGTGGCACGTCGATCGTGCCGCGCTGCCCAATGACATCCCTACAAGGAAATGACAAGGAGTATCAAATGCAAATCGGAATGATAGGGTTGGGCCGCATGGGCGCAAATATGGTGAGACGCTTACAAGGTGCAGGT
>JBBQKX010000114.1:0-4686 GCA_038327315.1 Burkholderiales bacterium
CAGGCAAGACAGAAACTGGCTTGATGATGGAAGCATTGTTCTAATCCAAACTATCGGATGAGCTGATGTAGGGTGGGTTGAGCGTAAGCGATACTCATCAAACAAAAGTTTGAACAAAGATAAACAGGGGAGACTTCGGTCTCCCCTGTTTTTTTGCGCGAGTGCATAAGAGGTTTGTTAGCCTGCGTGCATTGTGGGTGTGAGAGGAGTGAGTCATGAGAGTCAATATTGAGCCTAAGTTACATCGCGGAGAAATCAAGTCATTCGGTGCCTTTGGCCTTAAGTATGAAGTTGGTGAAATTGCGCGTCAGTTGGAAGATGGAGATTGGGCGGTGAAAGTGAAGTTGGTCGAAACGGGCGAAGAGTCTGAGTATCGATACTCCCGCTTGCAGTCCGATCCTGAAGCGCGATGATGTTTGCCATTTCTTTTGATTTGGTTTTGGCAGATACCAAGCCATATCACCCTAAGGGATAAATCGTTTTTTTAGTAACCCACATGCAAGATGAATCTTGCAAAAGTTGGAAGTTAAAAAACAGGGGAGACTTCGGTCTCCCCTGTTTTTTCGCATTACCATATGGCTTCATCTTGTCTATTGCCGTGGAGCAGTATCGCGCACATCCTCGCTGTTAGGCTTAGTATGGTGTGCTGCTAGTAATATTTTCTGGTTTGATGCACCACAGCAACAACGCCGACTTTATGCGCATAGACTCGATAGTGAATGGTGTAAGGATATTTTGAAAGCACGAGTTCGCGATAGTTCGGGCGACCACTTTTGCCAATGAATGGATTTTGCATCAGTCCTTCCGCTGCCTCCGCAATGAATGAAACAACAGCATTGGCTATCACGAGATTATCTAAGGCCAGATAATCTCTGATTGCTTTCATATTTCGCTTGGCTCTTGGCGACCAATCAAGTGGCTTTTTTTGCATGCTTCTTGAAGCCCATTTGCCGCAAAAATTCATCGTGGGGTATGCCTTTGCCAGCAGCGAGTTCCGCCGCACCCGCTTCAATTTGTTCTGTTACCCACTCTTCATAATCGAGTTGATTTTTAACAGCTTGTTTAACGATGGATTCGGCGGTTCGGTGGGCTGATGCGACCTTTTCTAGTCGCTTGATGATGCTAGGCGTTAGTGTGATGGTTGCGTTCATGGATTTCCCCTTAAGGCTTTTTCGTGAGTGCGATTTTACTGCAAATATGCTTCCAGCCCTACTTAGATTCGGAGGCGTTGAGATTTCACGCCTACAATAAGCACGAAAAAGTCTCGCTGTGGTAAGCTTCGCAGCCTTGTATTGATTGCTTGATTGCGTAACTTTATGTCGTCCATTTCTGCTTTAGTCGCACAGTTGATTCGTCCCGAGATTCAAGCTCTACACGCTTATCATGTTCCGCCTAGTTCCGGCTACATCAAGCTGGATGCGATGGAGAACCCTTATCTGCTGCCGCCTGCTTTGAGTGCCGAGATCGCCGCTTTGGTGAGCCATGCCGCAATCAATCGTTATCCCGATCCAAATCCGCAGTCTTTGAAGCAGCAGATACGCACTTTGTTGGCATTAGACTCTGGCATGGAGGTGTTACTGGGGAATGGCTCGGATGAGTTGATACAACTATTGGCCATGGCGGTAAATAAGCCTGGTGCAAGCATGCTGGGTGTCGAACCCTCGTTTGTGATGTACAAGATGATTGCAACGTTTTTGGGGATGCCTTATGTGGGCGTGCCGCTCAAGCCGGACTTCTCTTTAGATATGCCCGCTATGCTGGCAACGATAGCGCGTGAACAGCCTGCGCTGATCTTTTTAGCCTATCCCAACAATCCCACTGGCAATGCCTATGATGCACAGGATATCGAAAAGATTATTTCGGTCGCTCGGGGTTTGGTGGTGGTAGATGAGGCGTATTACGCCTTCGCGGAAGATAGCTTCATCTCGCGCTTATCTCAATACCCCAATCTGCTGGTGATGCGGACCTTCTCCAAGTTGGGTATGGCAGGATTGCGTTTGGGCTTTCTGGCGGGCAGTGCGCTATGGTTGAATGAGTTGGAAAAGCTGCGCTTGCCGTATAATGTCGGTGTTTTGCCTCAATTGGTAGCAGGAAAATTATTGGCGCATCACGATGTGTTGTTGGCACAGGCAGAACAAATCAAGCAAGACCGTAGCAAGTTAGCGCGGGCCTTAGCTGAAATTCCTGGTGTGCAGGTCTACCCGAGTGCGGCGAATTTCTTGTTGTTGCGTGTAGCGCGTGCCAAAGAGATATTTGAAGGTTTGAAGCAGCGCGGTGTGTTGATTAAAAATCTACACGGTAGCCACGCGATGTTGCAAGATTGTTTGCGCGTAACGGTAGGCACACCAGCTGAAAACGAGCGGTTTATACAAGCATTCAAAGAATGCTTGTAAGCGAGTTTCGGCGGAGGCTAACCTTTAGGTTATGCCGTAACCAAAACCAAGCAAAGCGCATTCAAGGCATGCCTTTTGTAGCCTAAGCTGTCGGGTTAAAACCCGACCTACGCGGTATGCAATTTGATGCGCATGGTAGGTCGGAATTTATTCCGACAAAATGCAGCAGATAGTCGGGTTGAAACCCGACCTACGAGTAGTGGGAGAAATTATGCGTAGTACTAGCGTTACAAGAAATACATTGGAAACCCAGATCAGTGTGACGTTGAATCTGGATGGGACGGGTAAGACCAAGTTTGAGACTGGCTTGCCCTTTCTTGACCATATGCTGGATCAGATTGCCAGACACGGGCTGTTGGATATCTCCATCATCGCCAAGGGCGATCTGCATATCGATGCGCATCACACGGTGGAAGATATCGGCATCACCTTGGGGCAAGCGTTCAATCAGGCGGTAGGTGACAAGAAGGGCTTGTGTCGTTATGGCCATGCTTATGTGCCTTTGGATGAGGCCTTGTCACGCGTGGTATTGGATCTGTCTGGGCGTCCTGGTCTGGTGTTCAATTGCGACTTCGTGCGCGGTGCCATAGGTCAGTTCGATGTAGATCTGTTCCATGAGTTCTTCCAAGGCTTTGTCAATCATGCTTTGGTGACATTGCATATCGACAATCTCGCCGGTAGTAATGCGCATCATCAAGCCGAGACTATCTTTAAGGCTTGCGGTCGCGCGATGCGCATGGCGCTGGCGCAAGACCCACGCATGGCGGGCATGATGCCTTCGACTAAGGGTTCTCTATAACAATGATCGCAATTGTAGATTACGGCATGGGCAACCTGCGCTCGGTCGAGCAGGCTGTGCGCCATGTCGCTCCCGATGCCAACGTTGTCGTGACGGATGATGCTAAGGTCGTCGCGAGTGCGTCACGAGTTATCTTCCCTGGTCAAGGCGCGATGCCGGACTGCATGCGCGAGTTGGATGCGCGTGATCTGCGCGTTGCGGTGCTGGAGGCGGCACGCAACAAGCCATTCTTGGGCATCTGCATCGGTTTACAAATGTTATTCGAGCATAGTGCAGAAGGCGATGTTGCTGGATTGGGTTTGTTGCGTGGCAAGGTGTTGCGTTTCGAGCATGGTCTGAAGGATGCGCAAGGCGGTCGTCTAAAAGTGCCGCACATGGGTTGGAATCGCGTGCATCAAGTCATGCCGGAACATGCGATGTGGCAAGGTATAGCGCAAGACACGCGTTTCTATTATGTGCACAGCTATTACGTGAGCACCGAGCAGTCGAGCTTGATACAAGCCACCAGTGATTACCCCACACCTTTCGTGTGTGCGGTCGCTGAGGCTAATTTGTTCGCGGTACAATTTCACCCAGAGAAAAGCCACGCAGCGGGCTTGCAGTTGCTGCAAAATTTTACTAAATGGACCCCTTAATTACTTACGTACTGCCATGCTAATTATTCCTGCGATTGATTTAAAAGACGGTCATTGTGTGCGCCTGAAACAAGGCTTGATGGAAGATGCCACAGTGTTTTCAGAAGATCCAGCAGCAACAGCCTTGCACTGGTTGGATCAAGGTGCGCGCCGTTTGCACTTGGTCGACCTGAACGGCGCTTTTGCTGGTACGCCCAAGAATGCCAGCGCGGTAAAAAGTATCATCGAAGCCGTGGGCTTAGATGTACCCGTGCAATTGGGTGGCGGTATCCGCGACTTGGCGACCATAGAGCGCTATCTGGATCTGGGTGTGACTTACATCATTATTGGTACGGCTGCGGTCAAAGTGCCTGGCTTCCTGCATGAGGCTTGCGATGCATTTCCTGGCCACATCATGGTGGGCTTGGATGCCAAGGCTGGCAAGGTGGCAGTGGACGGATGGTCAAAGCTGACGGGTCATGATGTCGGTGATCTGGCTAAGCGCTTTGAAGGCTATGGCGTGGAAGCCATCATCTATACCGACATAGGCCGCGATGGCATGTTGTCCGGGGTCAATATCCCAGCAACTGTCGAGTTAGCTAAACCGCTACGCGTGCCTGTCATCGCCAGCGGTGGCATCACTAATCTGGATGATGTACGCGCGCTGTGTGCCGTGCAGAGCGAAGGCATCACCGGGGCGATTACAGGTCGTGCGATCTACGAAGGTTCCTTGGATTTGCGTGAAGCGCAGGCCTTGGCGGACGAGTTAAGCCCTAAGATCTGATGCTAGCTAAGAGAATTATTCCCTGTCTGGATGTCACCGCGGGACGCGTTGTCAAAGGCGTGAGCTTTGTGGAATTGCGTGACGCTGGCGATCCTG
>JBBQKX010000115.1:0-4602 GCA_038327315.1 Burkholderiales bacterium
AGCATAAAGCTGCTCTTCGATTTGCGCACGCGACAAAACACGCCCCACGTTGAGCATCAGGGCGTGCAGGACAGCAAATTCTTTGGCGGCAAGTTCTATGGTTTGATTTTGGTACAACACGCGGTGTGCGGCAGGCTCAAGCTCTACTCCGGCAACTTGCAACGCTGGGGCAGTCTTACCGCTGGCACGCCGAATCAACGCACGCAATCGCGCCGCCAATTCACCCATATCGAACGGTTTGACCAGATAGTCATCGGCACCCGCATCCAAGCCCTTGATACGATCCTCCACCGTATCCATCGCAGTCAGTATCAACACCGGTATTGGAATGTTGCGGCTACGCAGATTACGTAACACCTCCAAGCCAGACATGCGCGGCAGCCCTAGATCCAGCACTGCTGCGGCATAGGGTTCAGTGCTAAGTGCCTGATCGGCGGAGACACCATCTTTCATCCAATCCACGGCATAGCCAGCCTGCTTCAAGCCAGCCTGAATCGCATCTCCCAACAAGCTATCGTCTTCAATCACCAATACGCGCATTTTTTCCTGCTCACTCACTGTCTCAGTCATCATCATGATGGCGCTATGACTATTATGACCTCCTATTACTTAGGGATGCGAATGTCGTGCTCGCTGTATTTTCCATTAACCGCCTGCGTGTGGCAGGCCGCGCAATTGGCTGGGCTTTTCACCTTAGGATTTTTCCACGTGCGAGCTGATACTTCATCGTGCTCACGCTGGAACCAACGGGTCTCAGTGATGCGCAGGATAGGCGTACCCGAACCTGCATACCGGTCACGGCCCGCGTTCTTCTCTAGGTAGGCTCCGATTTCACTGGCGGATTTGGCATCCAGACTGGCATCGCTGCCGAAGTGTTTATCCAAGCCCGACATCATCGCGCGCCAAGATTTAGCGGGTAACAATCGCGCTGGATAGGCCACGTGACAAGAGCCACATTCAGTTTGGAACAGCGCATTTTTGACGACAGGCATACGTTCATCGTCGTCATCCTCGGCATGTGCTGCAGAAATAAGCCCGCCCATCAGCAAGATGGCAGTGGCGAACATCGGTACAGATTTTCTGTGAGCTAATATCATGACTTACTCCTTAATTTTTTACGCTGATTAGGTAGGTGAGTACATCGCCCTTTTCTTGTGGTGTGCAGACGCGGTCCAGCACATCGTTGCAATTACGCTTGAACCATTTAGCGACTTTTGCAGGGTCGGTGAAGCGTTCTGCATTCGCGACGGGTGCCATAGGCTTGATGACCTTATCTGTCTTGGCATGCTTGCCGCTCATCGCGGGATTGTCGGTATGGCAGGAAGCGCAACTCCAGTCACCACCATGCTTTTGTTTGAAGAAGTTCTCGCCGTTCACGGCAGAGAATCCCTTGAATCCTGGGTTTGCCTGTATCGCTTCATTCTTGATATCAAGCAAAATATCGGCGGGCGTTTGTGCCATCGCGGATTGCGATATAAATCCCAAGGCAGCGACTGCCACCAACATAACCATCTGAACAGTGCGTAACATTTTGACCTCCTGAATTACGTTGCGAGGTATGCACAATAGAAGGGCAAGCTTAAGATAGTCTTAAGTCAAAAAAATAATGCGCTGGGGAATGCTGGGATAGCATTGACTTGCCTAAGCGCAGCCCCGTATATTCCCACCCCATGCAAACGCAACTCATCAACTCTGCCGGATCGATCACCAACCAGCGACTGTGGCTAGCCTCACTAGCCCACTGCCGCAGCGCGTTCCTGTTTTAACGTTACATTCTTTAAACTGGGCACCTGCGGGTCGACCGCCTTGCCTCAGCCTAAGACCTGCATAAGCCACTAATCTGGGTTCCAAACATCATGACAAGTCCGTCCCACAGCACCTTAGCCAATCGGGATGTATTACTCGGCGTGATCCTCGCGCTGCTCGCAGCAGTGGGTTTCTCGGCCAAAGCCATCTTGGTCAAGTTAGCTTACGTCGACCATGTGGATTCCATCACCCTGCTAGCTTTACGCATGGTGTTCTCAGTGCCCTTCTTCATCGCGGTAGCGTTATGGATACGCAAACGCCAGGTCGAGCCGCTGAATCGTCACGACAAGATACTAATCGTCGTGTTGGGGTTGATTGGTTATTACCTCTCCAGCTATTTGGATTTTCTGGGTTTGCAATACATCTCCGCCGGACTCGAACGCCTCATCCTGTTCCTGTATCCAACCATGACCGTATTGCTATCGGCCTTCATCTATAAACGCCCGATAGGCAAGCAGGTCAAACTGGCGATGGCCTTGAGCTATGCGGGTATCGCGATGGTGTTTCTGCACGACGTGGGTATCAAACAAGGTGGCAACGTGGTGTTGGGCGCGACACTGGTGTTCTTCAGCACCCTGTCGTATTCGACTTATCTAGTCGGCGTAGGTCATGCGGTGAAGCGCATCGGCACTACGCGTTTCACCGCATACGCGATGATGGTGGCGAGTGCAGCGAGTTTGTTGCAGTTTTTCGTGATGCGCCCGATGTCGGCGCTAGACCTGCCCTTGCGCGTCTATGAACTCTCCATCGCGATGGCGCTATTTTCCACCGTTCTGCCAGTGTTCCTGCTGTCCTATGCGATACGTCGCATCGGTGCGGGCAGCACATCGCTGATAGGCTCGGTAGGCCCGATCAGCACCATCTACATGGCGTACCTGATACTGCATGAGGAAGTGACTTGGCTACAGATAGGCGGATCAGCACTGGTGTTGTGTGGCGTGCTCATCATTAGCCTGAACAGCAAGCGGGAATGACAAGACTGCTACGATTTTTTATTCCGCAGTGGCGTTAGCAACTCGGACAAACCGTTGTGATCCAGCTCATGCATCAAGGCGAGTAACTTGCCGATCTCACCCGGCGGGAAGCCTTTGCGCGCGAACCAGTTGAGGTAGTTGCCGGGCAGGTCAGCGATCAAATGGCCTTGATATTTCCCGAACGGCATCTGCACCGTCAAGAGTTTTTCCAAATGTGCGCCGTTCATTTCGCCTTGGCTTCCTTCACACCTGCCCACTGTGCGGTGAGCACACGCTCTGGCCGTATCTCAGCGAGATGCGCGACATAAGTGCAATCCTGCTTGTGTATGGTGATGCCGCGATTGCCGGTGATGTAGGCGACGATTTCGTCGGTATGCTCAGGCTTGCAGCACTGTGCATTCTTGGTCATCAGATTATTCATCCCGCCGACGGTGATCTCGGCCTTGGCTGCACGCGTGTTACTGACGCGCGTCACCACGGGCACCGAGATGGTTTTGCCCGGCAACTCAGACTGTATGGCTTGTGCGATGCGTCTTTGCGTAACCAGATTGCGACCAAACGCTGCAAAAAAATCATCCAGCGATTTAAAGTCCAAGCGCTGCGCCAAACGTTCCTGATTGATGTCGTTCACACCCAGGCGGTGCAACTCCTTATCCAACAAAGCACGGCCTTGCGCAATGCTGTCGGCGATGTTCTGGTTGTTGAACCAGTTGCGCACCTTGCCGCGCGCACGCGAACTCTGCAAAAAACCCAAAGAAGGATTCAGCCAGTCGCGACTGGGCGAACCTTGCTTGATGGTGAGAATCTCGACGCGCTGACCGTTCTGCAATTTGGTGTTGAGCGGCACGATGCTGCCGTTTACTTTCGCACCGCGTGTGCGGTGACCCAAATCGGTGTGCAATGTATAAGCGAAGTCCACAGGCGTCGCACCGCGCGGCAGGTCGATGACCTTACCCTGCGGGGTGAACACATACACCTGCTCGCCGAACAGCTCGTTCTTAAACTGGGTGTCGCTCTGCGTGGCGACCTCGGACTTCCACTCCAATATCTGACGCAGCCACACGATCTGTTCGTCAAACTTGGCATCCGACTTCGCGCCTTCCTTGTAGCGCCAGTGCGCGGCCACACCCAGCTCGGAAGAATGATGCATCTCGTGAGTGCGTATCTGCACCTCGACTGCTAATCCACGCGGGCCAATCACGGCGGTGTGTAGTGAGCGATAGTTATTGCTCTTGGGGCGCGCGATGTAATCGTCAAACTCGCTGGAGATGGGTGACCACAAGGACTGCACCACTCCTAACGCGGCATAGCACTCCTTCACGTCATCGACCAAGATGCGCACCGCACGCACATCGTAAAGTTGGTCGAAGTCCAAATGCTTGCGCTTCATCTTGTTGATGATGCTGTAGATATGTTTGGGACGACCAGAGACCTGCGCTTCCACGCCAGCTTTGCGCAACTCTGCTTGCAACAGCGACATGAATTCAGCGATGTACTGTTCACGATCGACACGCTTTTCGTCTAGTAGCTTGGCGACGTTCTTGTAACGCTCGGGCTCAAGATATCGAATCGCAAGGTCTTCCAGTTCCCACTTGATCTGCCACACGCCCAGTCGGTTCGCCAGCGGCGCGAAGATGCTGTGGGTCTCCTGCGCGACGCGACGCTGCACCTCCGCAGACGCACCCGATAAGGTGCGCAGCGTCTGGGTACGCAAAGCCAGCTTAATCAACACTACGCGGATGTCCTCGACCATGGACAGCAACATCTTGCGCAAACTCTCCATCTGCACACTGTTCATCGCACCCTGTGCGGCCTCAGGCAT
>JBBQKX010000116.1:0-4442 GCA_038327315.1 Burkholderiales bacterium
CAGTCCCGCGATACGACCAGCGTCTTTAGTCGCTTGGCGTTGCGCATCATTGAAGTAAGCTGGAACAGTGATGACCGCTTCAGTCACAGACTCGCCCAAGTAATCTTCGGCGGTCTTTTTCATTTTCATCAGCACTTGAGCGGAAATCTCTGGTGCAGAGAATTCCTTATCACGTACTTTTACCCATGCATCGCCGTTCTTTGCTTTAACGATTTTGAATGGAACCATGTCGATGTCTTTTTGCACCATCTTTTCATCGAAACGGCGACCGATCAGTCGCTTCACGCCGTACAGCGTGTTCATAGGATTAGTCACAGCTTGACGTTTGGCGGGTGCACCAACCAACACTTCGCCGTCTTCCATGTAAGCGATGATAGAAGGGGTCGTGCGCGTACCTTCAGCGTTCTCAATGACCTTGGTCTTGCCGTTTTCCATGATGGCGACGCAAGAGTTAGTCGTGCCCAAGTCAATACCGATGATTTTTCCCATGATGTTTCCTTTCAATAATATTAGTAGTGTTCTGCTGCCCCTGTAGATGGGGCGGGTATTTCAGATTTCAAGAGCCTGTCGCTAGGCTCAGTGCTTATTTGCCCTTGCTAACCAAAACCAAGGCTGGACGCAAGATGCGCTCGTTCAAGGCATAGCCCTTCTGCATCACGCTGACGACGGTGTTGGCTGGCTGTTCGCTTTCAATCATGCTGATAGCCTGATGTTTGTGTGGGTCTAGCTTCTCGCCGACGGGGTCAATCTCGGTGATATTGAATTTTTCAAATACGTTGGAAAGTTGCTTAAGGGTTAATTCCATGCCGCTCTTGAAGTTTTCAACAGTCGAGTTTTCTACTGCAAGTGCTGCTTGCAGGCTGTCCATCACCGCCAGCATCTCGTTGGAGAAGCGCTCAACTGCGAATTTCTGAGCCTTGCTCACATCTTCAGCTGCGCGCCGGCGGATGTTCTCGCCCTCGGCCTTGGCGTACATCCAAGCGTCGTAATGCTCTTGTGCCTTGCGCTCACTTACCTGCAATTGCTCTTCCATGCTGGGCATCACAGTGGTTTCTTCAGATGGGGTCTCGGTTGTGGCTTCAGGTTGCTGTGAATTTTTTTGCTCTGTCATGGTTATTCTCCAAGTTGCGATTTGAAGGAAATGGGGGCTGGAAATGACATTTCAAGTGGGAGGGGTAAAAAAGTTTTTGCTCGTGACATAATGCGCGCCGTCAAGAAGTCTATTCGTATGCACACTGATAAAAATTATTACTGGCGCATCGCCGGGTTCTATTTCTTCTATTACGCCTTCATAGGGATGTTTGCTCCCTACTGGAGCTTGTATCTCAAGTCTATCCACTTTGATGCGGTAGAGATCTCCATCCTGCTATCGGTGCAGCCGGTGATGCGTATGCTCGCACCTAATATGTGGGGCTGGCTGGCTGACCATACTGGCAAGCGTTTGATGGTCATCAAGTTGGCTGCGACATTGAGTGCTGTCTGCTATATGGGCGTGTTCTTCACCACCAGCTTCTGGGGTATGTTGCTTGTGTTGTGCCTGATGAGTTTCTTCTGGAGCGCATCCATGCCGCTGGTGGAAGCGACCACTATGACCTATTTGGGCAAGCACAGTGCACGTTATGGCCGCTTGCGTTCGTGGGGCTCGATAGGCTTCATTGCTACGGTAGTTGGCTTGGGTTACGCATTCGACCATATCGCTATTGCATGGTTGTTGTGGGCAGGGTTGATATGCGAAGTAGGCATTTTGTTATTCTCACGTCAGATTCCGCAGACCGAGATCGTCGCGCATCACACCGATTCTCAGCCTGTCAAACAGATCGTGTTGCAGAAGCGCGTGCTGGCCCTGTTAGGTGCGTGCTTCATGATGTCGGTGGCACATGGCCCTTACTACACCTTTTATTCCATCTATCTGGTTGACCATGGCTATAGCAAGAGCGCAATCGGTGGTCTATGGGCGTTGGGGGTAATCTGTGAGATCGCAGTATTTTTCGTCATGCCTTGGCTTTCCCAACGTTTTGGCTACACCCGCATCCTGATGTTCAGCTTTGCCTGTGCCGTGGCACGTTTTCTGATGATAGGTTGGTACGTGGATATCGTGGTGGTGCTACTCATCGCACAAGTGCTGCACGCCGCAACCTTCGGGGCCTATCACGCAGCCTCGGTCGGTTTGATACATGAGTTTTTCAAGGGGCGTCATCAGTCCAAGGGGCAGGCCTTGTTTGGTAGCTTCACTTATGGTGCGGGCGGGATGATAGGCGGCTTGGCCAGTGGGCCTTTGTGGCAACACTTCGGATCTACAGCGATGTTTAGTTTCAGTGCGGGTGCCTCTTTGTTGGGGCTGATATTGATGGTGTGGAAGCTCAGGTTGACTCAGGCCTCAGTAATTTAATCTGGGTACATAGGCCGTGTCCTTAAAATAGGCATGCAAACCAATTTTTTAGCACAGGCCGCGCGAATCAGCGAAAATGCTGCACCTAGAATTTTCCAAATTGGCTTTTTGCTATGACACAAGTATTTCTTTATGACACTACTTTGCGCGACGGGACGCAGCGCGAAGACATCTCACTTTCGGTGGATGATAAGCTGGCGATCGCCCAGCGTCTCGCGGCGTTCGGTTTCCATTATATAGAGGGTGGCTGGCCTGGCTCCAACCCCAAGGATCAAGAGTTTTTTGCGCGTGCCGCCAAACTAGATCTGGGTGCTACTAAGCTGGCTGCGTTCGGCCGTACTCGTCAAAAACTCAAGACCTGCGAGGTTGATACTAATCTGCAAGCACTTTTGGATGCACAGACACCCGTAGTCACGATGGTGGGCAAGAGTTCGCAATATCACGTCGATCTGGTGCTTGCGACGACGCTAGACGAGAACCTCGCAATGATCCGCGATAGTGTGAGTTATATGAAGTCACACGGCAGAGAAGTAATCTTCGATGCTGAGCATTTTTTTGATGGATTCCTCGCCAATCGAGACTATGCGCTGGCGACACTGCGTGCCGCAGCCGATGCGGGTGCGGATTGGCTGGTGTTGTGCGAGACCAATGGCGGTAAGTTGCCTTGGGAAGTGGAAGAGATCGTGCGCGAAGTGAAACAGCACATACGCACGCCTTTAGGCATACATTGTCATAACGATACCGGCTGTGGAATTTCCAATACGCTGTCTGCGGTGCGTGGTGGCTGTACGCAGGTGCAAGGCACGATCAATGGTTATGGTGAGCGCGTCGGCAATGCCAACCTGACCACCATCATCCCCAACTTGCAACTCAAGATGAATCATCCTGTGGTTTCGCCTGAGCAATTACGCGATTTGACTTCGATGGCGCATTACGTGGCGGAAGTGGTTAACCTCAAGCACTACGCACACGCGCCGTACATCGGGCACAGTGCTTTCGCGCATAAGGGTGGCATACACGTCGCTGCGATCATGAAGGCTAATGACACCTACCAGCACATAGATCCAGCCATGGTCGGTAACGAGATGCGTTCTGTTGTCTCGGAGTTGTCGGGTCGTGGAAATATCCAATTTCGCGCCAAGTCATTAGGCATAGATTTAGACAACGATGCTGCGCAACGCGTGCTCAATCATGTCAAACATCTGGAGCACGAAGGTTTTACCTTCGAGGCTGCCGAGGCCAGTATGGATTTGATCTTGCACAGACTGCAGGATGGCTATGTACAGCCCTTCGAATTGATCGATTATTTCGTGGTTACAGAGCGCAGGCAGAGCAGAGGTTTGCTGTCCGAGGCAACGGTCAAGGTCAAGGTGGCGGGTGAGGTGAAGTTCATGGCTGCCGAGGGCAATGGGCCGGTGAACGCCTTGTCGGGTGCATTGCGCAATGCCTTATCCTCAGCTTATCCGCAACTCAGTGGGGTGCGTCTTATCGACTATAAGGTGCGTATTCTGGATAGTGGTAATGGTACTTCGGCACAGATCCGTGTCCTTATCACTTTTCAGGGCGAAGGCAGGGTGTGGACTACTGTGGGTGCGAGCACTAACATCATCGATGCCAGCTGGCGCGCACTTTCCGATAGCCTGGAATATGCCCTAGTGAAGTTGGATGACGTGGCGGCAACGGGTTGAATCATGGCGAAGCGTTAGGTGGCTGTGGCATAATCGCGGGTCTTGCGCAGGTGGAATAAATAATGAACACACAAACTCTTTACGACAAACTTTGGAGCAGTCACTTGGTTCGCACCGAACCGGATGGTACTGCCCTGATCTATATCGACCGTCATTTGGTACACGAAGTAACAAGTCCGCAGGCCTTTGAAGGCCTGCGACTGGCACAGCGTAAACCTTGGAGCCCTATCTCCATGTTGGCGGTTCCAGACCATAACGTACCGACCACTAAGCGTAGTGGCGGCATCATTGATCCGATCTCGCGTTTGCAGGTCGAGACCTTGGATGCGAATTGCAATGAATTTGGTATCACTGAATTCAAGATG
>JBBQKX010000117.1:0-4382 GCA_038327315.1 Burkholderiales bacterium
TCCGCAAGGTAAGTTGGTGCGTGCTACACAAGGCAAAGTATTGGACGTGGTGGTCGATCTGCGTCGCAGCTCCAAAACCTTTGGGCAACATGAGGCGGTAGAACTGTCAGCCGAGAACAAGCGCATGTTGTGGATCCCGCCCGGCTTTGCACATGGTTTTGTGGTGCTCTCTGAGAGTGCGGAATTCTTGTACAAGACGACGGACTATTGGTATCCGGAACATGAGCGTAGCTTGCTGTGGAATGACCCCGCTTTGGCTATTGATTGGAAGTTGGATGCGATGCCCACTGTATCCGGCAAAGATGCAGTAGCTAAGTTGCTTGCAGAAGCAGAGTGTTTTGAATAACAAATCGGCAAGATGAAATCTATCAATCTACAGGATGTAATGCGTGAATCTGGTGTGAAATTTGGCACCAGTGGCGCGCGTGGTTTAGTGAGCGCGATGAGCGATGAGGTTTGCTACGCATACACGGCGGCGTTTTTAAAGTCAGCTGCCGATGATGCCAAACAGGTAGTGCTAGGGCACGATCTACGTCCCAGCAGCCCTACGATCACATCCGCATGTGCAGCAGCCATACGGGATGCTGGCAAGGAAGTTATCTACGCAGGTGCGCTCCCTACGCCAGCACTGGCTTACTACGCATCATTGATAGCTGCGCCAGCGATTATTGTAACGGGGAGCCATATCCCATTTGATCGTAACGGCATCAAGTTCTATCGCGCAGAGGGTGAAATATCCAAGGCCGACGAGGCGGCAATTTCCGCAACGCACATCAACCTGCCGGTCCCTATTTGTATACAAAAACTTCCTCATCCAGACGAGCAAGTTCGCAAAGCATATATACAGCGATATGTGGAGTTCTTTGGCGCGGGCTCATTTTCTGGTAGCAAGATTGCAATCTATCAGCACTCCAGTGTTGCACGCGACATTCTGAGTGAAATATTTTTAGCACTCGGTGCGCAAGTGATTCCGCTTGGTCGTGCAGATAGTTTCGTACCCATCGATACTGAGGCTGTGCGTGCAGAGGATATTCGACAAGCGCGATCTTGGGCAAAAGAGCATGACTTTGATGCAATCGTTTCAACCGATGGGGATGCGGATCGTCCCTTGATCGGCGATGAGAAGGGTGAGTGGTTGCGCGGTGATGTGGCGGGGATACTGTGTGCTAGGTACTTACAAGCGCAAGTAGTCGTCACGCCAGTGAGTAGCAATACCGCAGTAGAAAAATGTGGTTGGTTTGATCAAGTCATACGTACTCGCATCGGTTCACCTTATGTCATTGAGGCGATGGAGTCAGCCAAAGAGAACGCTGTGGTCGTCGGATATGAGGCCAACGGCGGATTTTTGTTGGGTACAGAGGTGATGAATGCGAGAGGCAGATTAGCGGCATTGCCCACACGGGATGCTGTGTTGCCAATGCTGGCCTTATTGGGTTTGGCTAAGCAGCAAGGATGCAAACTCTCGCAACTGGGACACGACTTGCCAGCACGGTTTACTGCCAGCGACAGACTGCAAGAGTTTGCAACAGAAAGAAGTGCCAGCTTAATCTCTGGCTTGCTCAATGATAGGACGCAACTTGCAAAGTTGTTGGCATCCCAATCGGGTGGGGTCAAGTCTATAGATCAGACAGATGGTCTAAGAGTCACTTTCAACAATGGAGACATCGTGCATCTGAGACCGTCAGGTAATGCGCCGGAGCTACGTTGTTATGCCGAGTCTGATACCACTGAGCGTGCACAGACTTTATGTGCGGATTGTCTGACTTCGCTCTCGTTAAGTTAACTCGACTTGTTCTAGACGTTGTGGCTAGAGCAAGTCGTCTCAGCTACTTACGCACACTACGTGCATCTCCCCAACGCAGATAAGTGCCTTCATCACCAAGATAGTAGGTCATGCCAGTCTTGTGTTCGAAGTAGTAATTGGGTGACACGATAGTATCTTCGAAGTGCATGTTTGCGCTGATGCGGGTATAGCTAAGCAAGATGCTGCGTATGACCTTGGCATTTTTGGAAACTAACGATCCGTTGGATATCCAGGCTGGGCCAACGATCTCGGCACCCGCTTCTATGCAGGTGCCGGAGTCGATATAGACCGGTCCTTCAATCTTGACGTTTTCCCAATCGATGCAAGTATTCAGGCCAACCCAAATACCGGGTTTGACTTGTGTGCCTGGCATCTTGATGTCCTTGACCTCGCCCTTGAGCACGCGCTGTAACACTGACCAGTAATCGTCCACGTGGCCGATATCGATCCAGTTGAATTTGCGTTTTTGTGCGTAGAAGGGCAGGCCTTTCTCAGCCAGCATTGGGAACAGCTCGCCACCAATGTCAAACTCTTGATCTGAAGGGATGAGATCTATCGCTTCGGGTTCGAAGATATAGATGCCGGTGCTCGCAAAATTTGAACGGGCTTCTTCTGGCTTTGGCTTCTCTTGGAAAGAGAGGATACGGCCGTCGGCATCAGTCTCGACCACGCCATAGTTGCTCACTTCACTATTAGGTACTTCCAACGTGATCACACTGACGATGGCTTTCTTGGCCTTGTGTTCAAGTACTGCAGCATGGATGTCCAAGTCGATCAGCGCGTCGCCGCATATAACCACCGTGGTGCGATCGAAGAAGCCGCTAAAATCTTGAATCTTACGCATGCCGCCAGCCGAACCCATAGGCTTGGAAGTGACTTCACCGTGCTCGTATCCGCCCTCGAAGGAATACCCTATCTGTACGCCCCAATGGCTACCGTTACCGAAGTAGTACTCAATTTTCCAATGTTGGTAGGCCACGTTGACCATGATTTCATCCACGCCATATTTAGCCAGATGTTCGATCAGATACTCCATCACAGGTTTGCCCAAAATAGGGATCATGGGCTTGGGTAGGTCTTGTGTGAGTGGACGTACGCGGGTGCCTTTACCGGCAGCCAAAATCATCGCTTTGATTATGCTCATAGTCTTTGTGTTCTCTTGGTGATTAGTCGTGACCGAATAGGTCGCGAGTATAAACCTTGCTTGTTACATCCTTGATGTCATCGGTCAATCGGTTGGCTACGATCACATCAGAACGGCGTTTGAACTCAGTGAGGTCGTTGACAACTTTGCAGTGTAGGAATTCGGTCTCCTCCAACTTGGGTTCGTAGATGATAACTTCGGTCCCGCGTGCATTCAGTCGGCGGATAATGCCTTGTATGCTGGAAGCACGGAAGTTGTCCGAACCGCTCTTCATGATCAAGCGATGTATCCCTACAACATTGGGCTCGCTGCGCATGATGTCTTCGGCGATGAAGTTTTTGCGTACCGCGTTGGATTCGACGATGGCACCAATCAGGCTTTGTGGCACACCTTGATAGTTCGCTAGTAACTGTTGGGTATCCTTAGGCAGGCAATAGCCACCGTAGCCAAAAGAAGGATTGTTGTAATAGTCACCCACGCGTGGGTCCAGGCTCACACCTTGGATGATCTGCTTGGTATCGAGGCCGTGTATGGCAGCATAGGTGTCGAGTTCGTTAAAGTAAGCGACGCGCATGGCTAAGAAGGTGTTGGCGAATAGTTTTACTGCCTCGGCTTCGGTCGAGTCGGTGAACAGCGTGTCTATGTTCTGTTTCACTGCACCTTGCTTGAGCAGATTGGCAAAAGTCTCGGCACGCTTGGAGCGCTCTCCCAGCACGATGCGTGAAGGGTGGAGGTTGTCATACAGAGCGCGACCTTCGCGCAGGAATTCTGGTGAGAACACTAGATTGTCGCAATTGAAGCGCTTGCGCATCTTGTCAGTGTAGCCAACCGGAACGGTGGACTTGATGATCATCACGGCCTGCGGATTGATGGCGATCACATCGCGTATAACGGCCTCTATCGACGCCGTGTTGAAATAGTTTGTCTCGGGATCGTAATCAGTAGGGGTTGCGATGATGATGAAGTCAGCACCTTTGTAAGCATCATGCTTATCGAGTGTCGCACGTAGATTCAGATTGCGATTGAGCAGGAAGTCCTCAATCTCATTGTCAGAGATGGGTGACTCTTTGCGGTTCAACATCGCGACCTTCTCGGGCAGGATGTCGAGTGCAACCACTTCGTTATGTTGAGCGAGTAGAACAGCGTTAGAAAGACCTACGTAACCAGTACCAGCAATGGCTATCTTCATAATGGGTATAGGGGTGGGTTGCAAATCAGTGAGTCCGAATTGTACAGGGTCAAATCAATGGCTCATATAGGGGCGTATGCTTCATGATAAGTCGAAAGAGGGGAGCGCCTGATAATTTGGCAGCTTGTTGACTATAAGCGATCAAATCCTGTAATAATCTCGGGTCATGAAAATTTATTATGAAAGTGAGCAATGATTATGTTGAGTCAAGATGATTTGAAGCGTGCCGTAGCTAAAGCGGCTAT
>JBBQKX010000118.1:0-4357 GCA_038327315.1 Burkholderiales bacterium
CATGCCGTGGGGGACATGCTACTCAAAGTTGTTGCGGAGAGATTGACGTTCTGCGTGCGTGAAGGCGATACTGTTGCGCGTTTGGGCGGTGATGAGTTCATTGTGTTATTGCGCGCTACCGCTTCAGAACGAAACTTGGTACAAATCGCGGCGAAGATTATAGATCGTGTGGGGGCACCGTATGAGTTGGGGAACTATATCGCGCGAGTCACAGCCAGCATTGGTATCAGTCGTTACCCTAGTGATGCTTCCAATGCTGAGACATTAATGAGTTATGCAGATGAAGCTATGTATCAAGCTAAACATACTGGAAAAAATCGTTATTCTTTGTGGCACAAGCCTAGCAACGAAACTTTCGTTTCAGATTGGCAAATCTAAACTAGCGTCAGCTTCCAGTAATACTCGCTTAAACTCTTCTTGTATTCGTGTCAGGCCTTGAGGTGTGGTCGCCTCGAAGCGCAGCACTATCACTGCGGTGGTATTGCTGGCGCGAGCCAAACCGAAGCCATCTGCATATTCCACCCGCAATCCGTCCAAGGTGATGACCTGCAACGCATCTGTGAAATGAGCTGAAGTTTTCAGAGCTTGCATCAGTTGATGATGCTCACCATCATTCATGTTGATATGTAGTTCGGGTGTGCAGTACGCATCGGGTAATGCATCAAGTACCGCACTGGCGTCACTCGTAGCGCTCAATATCTCCAGCAAGCGTGCGCCCGCATATAGCCCATCATCGAATCCATACCAACGTTCCTTAAAGAAGATGTGTCCGCTGACTTCCCCAGCAAGCAATGCGCCTGTTTCTTGCATCTTGGCTTTCATCAAGGAGTGGCCAGTTTTCCATAGCGTTGCTTTGCCGCCGTGCTGGTTTATCCATGCATAAAGATTACCTGTCGACTTGATGTCGAAAATAATCTCTGCGCCTGCTTGGCGACTCAGCACATCTGCAGCGAACAACATCAGCAGTCTATCTGCATAGATGATGTTGCCGGACTTGCTAACGACACCTAAACGGTCCCCATCGCCGTCAAATGCCAGACCTATCTCGCAATCACTTTCACGCAAGATGCGTTTGAGGTCTTCCATATTCTCCGGACGTGAAGGGTCTGGATGATGATTGGGAAAGTGGCCGTCCACTACACAGAACAGCTCTACCACTTCACAACCCAGATTCCGATATAACTGTGCGACATAAGCGCCTGCTACGCCGTTGCCGCAGTCCACTGCGACACGCATAGGGCGCAGTAGTTTGATATCCGATGTGATGCGTGAGTAGTAAGCATCACGTATGTCATGTTGAGTATAGCTTCCTGTCCCCTGCGTGAGTTTGCACTGCTCGATTCTGACGCGTAGTGACTGTATGTCATCGCCATACAGGGTTACATCGCCCAAGACGATCTTGATGCCATTATAGTTGGGCGGATTGTGACTGCCAGTGAGCATTGCGCAGCAATGGGTCTTGAGTTGGTAGGCTGCAAAATACGTCATAGGGGTGGTGACGCAACCGATGTCGATGACATTGCAACCGCTGCTCTGTATACCCAATGCAAGTGCTTGTAAGAGTTCGGGGCCAGACAAGCGCCCATCACGACCTATAACCAGCGTGTGATAGCCGCGTGTGAGTGTTTCGCTACCAATTGCCTGGCCTATCAGTTGCACCACTTCAGCCGTCAGCGTCTGATCGACCTTGCCGCGTATGTCATATTCCTTGAATAGCTTGCGGTCTAGGACTTCCATTATGTAGTGAGGCTAAGTTGTTCGAATTCTTTCCAAACAGAATCTGGCGTGAGTTGCATCATGCAGTTGAAGTGCCCCAGTGGACATACCCGTTTGAAGCATGGGCTGCACGAAATGTCGATTTTGATGACCCGCGCTTGTGGCGACAGGGGCGGAGTGAATTGCGGGCTGCTGGAACCGAACAAGGCTAGCAGGGGTTTATTCTGAGCCGCTGCTAAATGCATCAAGCCAGAGTCATTGCTCACAACGACAGTCGCACTTGAGATCAAAGCTATTGCATCTGCAAGATCGGTCTTGCCACATAAGTTGACGCAGATATCGCCGCTCAATTGATCAATCTGTTCCGCGACTGGTTTATCTTTGCCCGAACCTATCAGCCAGACCGCAAAGCCTTGCTCTACGAAACGCTGTGCTAGTTGTGCGTAATAGCTCTCGGGCCAACGCTTGGCCGGACCATATTCGGCGCCGGGACAGAATACCGCGACTGGTTGAGATAAATCCAACTCAAGTTTGTTAAGTGTCACATCTCGTTGGGTGTTAGATAGGCTGAGTTTCGGATCAGGTAAAGGACGTGGAATATGGCCATTCTTGGCTTCGGCCAAGTAGGCGAATCGCTCTACCATCAAAGGCAAGATCGCTTTGTTCAAGGGACGTGCATCGTTTAGCAAACCGTAACGGGATTCACCGATGAAGCCGGTACGCAAAGGAATGCCAGCGAAAAATGTGACCAACGCTGACTTGAGTGAATTAGGCAGCACGATGGCCTGATCGTAATGCGCTGCGCGCAACTGTTTACCAACTTGATAACGCAGCTTGAACTGTAGCGAACCGTGTGGGAAGGGATTGGTGATGATGTTGTCGACTTCAGGCAGAGCGTGCAACAGCCCCGCAGTCCAGGGCGGTGCGAACACGTCGATTTGACACTGTGCATGGCGTTGCTTGAGTCTGGCCAGCATGGGCTGCATCAGCATTGCATCACCGACCCAACTCGGTGCGACGATCAATATTTTGTACATAATGTTCGGAGTTAAAAAAACCACCGCTGTTAGACGGTGGTTTCGTAATTAGGATGTCTCGAAAAATTCAAAATCATAAGCGAGGCAAGGCGTGAGCAAAAAATGACGACGACACATATAACTAATATGTTGGGAGTCATTTTTTGTGAGCAACACAGCATTGCGACAGAGTTCGGATTTTTAGAGATGCCCGTTTTAGTGATGACCTTTAGGTAGCTCGCCCTTGAATTTGTAGAGTGTGCCGCAATAAGGACAGCGCGCTTCTCCGCCATGATTTAGCGGAATGACCACCTTGGGATGTGCATTCCACATGCTCATACTGGGCATAGGACAGCACAGCGGCAAGTCTTTGGCTGTGACTTCGAGATAACGTTGGGTGATGTTTTGTTCGCTCACGAATTTCTCCTTATTACTACAATTTAGACGTAATCCAACCAGTCGGTGTGCTTGGGGTGTTTCCCTGCCACGCAATCAAAATAGGCTTGTTGCAACTTAGCCGTGATTGGACCGCGCGAACCGATGCCGATGACGCGCTGGTCTAGTTCGCGGATTGGAGTCACTTCTGCGGCGGTACCGGTGAAGAAAGCTTCTTCGGCGCAATAGATCTCATCGCGGGTGATACGCTTTTCGATAACTTCTATGCCCATTTCTTTGGCCAGTGTGATGACCGAGTCACGTGTGATGCCTTCTAGGCAGGAAGTCAGATCAGGGGTGTAGAGCTTGCCCTTCTTGACGATGAAGATGTTTTCGCCCGCGCCTTCAGCAACGTAACCATCCACGTCAAGTAACAGTGCCTCGTCATAGTTGTCGTTAGCAACTTCCTGATGTGCAAGTATAGAGTTGGCATACGTCGTGACCGATTTTGCACGGCACATATTTACGTTCACATGATGGCGAGTGAAGCTGGATGTCTTGATACGTATCCCTTTTTGCATGCCTTCCTCACCCAGATAAGCACCCCATGGCCAAGCAGCAACCGCGACGTGGGTCGACAAGGTCTTGGCAGCGATGCCCATTGCCTCTGAGCCGTAGAAAGCGATCGGGCGGATATAGCAGGATTCCAATTTATTCGCGCGCACCACTTCACGATGCGCTTCCATAATGGTCTCTTTGTCGTAAGGCATACGCATCTGGAAGATGTGGGCCGAGTTGAATAAACGCTCGGTATGTTCCTTCAGGCGGAAGATCGCAGTGCCCTTGGCTGCTTTATATGCACGCACACCCTCGAACACGCCCATACCGTAGTGCAGTGTGTGGGTCAAAACATGGGTAGTGGCATCGCGCCAAGGGACGAGTTTGCCATCGTGCCAGATAAAGCCGTCGCGGTCGGACATGGACATAGGGTGCATCCTTAGGAAAATTTGCAAGAGCGCGATTTTAGCTGTTTCCGTCGACTTAAGGAACAACTGTATAGTTGGCTTCGTGGAGTTGATGCTTAGTAAACTTCCAGCATGACAAAATGCACAGCGGCTGTGAGGGTTTGCATAAGGAGTTGTTACAGTGACTAGTAAAGTACCTAGGTAATTTGACATATTTATACGTCAGCTAATTTAGGTATGATGGAGCTGGCATGGTTCATTGATTTGGATGTGTTAACCTAAAAA
>JBBQKX010000119.1:0-4180 GCA_038327315.1 Burkholderiales bacterium
GCTCACGCCATGCAACATCTCAATAGGGAAGGTTGGTTGATGCTGGAGCATGGCTATGATCAGGCCGAACAAGTACGCGAAATTTTGCAGATTTCTGGTTTTCAGCAGATATTTTCGGCGTGCGATTTGTCAGGAATTGCGCGAGTGAGTGGCGGGCAAGCTTGACGTTAGGATGCATATCTATCTACAATTCCCGACCATTTAATTCAGGTAATAGACATGAGCACCGATATTCAGCAAGTTATAAACGAACAAGTCACTACGCATGAAGTGGTGCTTTACATGAAGGGCAATCCAAAATTCCCACAGTGTGGATTCTCCGCGAATGCGATACGTATTTTGAATGCATTAGGGGTGAAAGAGCTCTACACAGTGGATGTGTTGCAAGATGAGGCTATACGTCAGGGCATCAAGGACTATGCAAACTGGCCAACAATCCCACAGCTCTACATCAAAGGCGAGTTCGTGGGCGGTTCAGACATCATGACCGAGATGTATCAGAGCGGTGAACTGAAGACGATGTTGGCAGCATAGGCCAAACTATATAGTCATTCATGCATATAGGCATTGCGGGAGGGGGTGTTTATAGTTCACCCCGAGTGCTGAAGTTCTGAGTTGGGAACGACTCTCTTTCATACTCTCCTCCTATTTGGGCGTTCGCATAGACCGCCCGATTTTTTTGCCTATCGCTTGCTTAGGTAGTCGCGACCACGTGCAATCGCTGCTACAACCTGTTTGGGGGCAGTTCCACCTATATGGTCACGACTGGCCAACGATCCTTCCAGAGATAAGACTTGATACACGTCATCGCTGATGAGGGCTGAGAAGCTCTGTAGGTCGGCGAGGGCTATGTCGGCAAGATCGCAACCACGCTGCTCCGCATAACGTACTGCCAAAGCTACGGCTTCATGCGCATCGCGGAACGGTAGACCTTTTTTCACCAAGTAGTCAGCCAGATCGGTTGCAGTGGCATAGCCTTGTAGTGCGGCTATACGCATCGCTTCGGGTTTGACTTTGATGCCGGTAATCATGTCCGCATAGATGCGCAAAGTTTGCGTGAGCGTATCTACGGTGTCGAACAAGGGCTCTTTGTCTTCTTGATTATCTTTGTTGTAAGCCAGCGGCTGCCCCTTCATTAAGGTTAATAGTGCGACCAGATGGCCGTTCACGCGGCCAGTCTTGCCGCGCACCAGTTCTGGCACATCCGGGTTTTTCTTTTGCGGCATGATGCTGGAGCCGGTGCAGAAGCGGTCGGCGATGTCGATGAAGCCCACACGCGGGCTCATCCATAGGATCAGCTCTTCAGAGAAGCGTGACAGGTGGGTCATAATCAGCGCTGCTGCTGCGGTGAATTCGATGGCAAAATCGCGATCCGAAACAGCATCTAGCGAATTTTCACAAACTGCTTCGAAACCCAGAGATTCTGCGACCATATGACGATTGATGGGATAACTAGTGCCTGCCAGAGCTGCTGCGCCTAGTGGCAAGCGGTTGACCCGACTTCTACAGTCTTGCAAACGTTCGGCATCACGCTTGAGCATCTCGAAATAGGCCATTAAATGATGTGCGAAGCTGATGGGCTGAGCAACTTGCAAGTGTGTGAAGCCTGGCATGATGGTCAGCGTGTGATGTTGCGCCAAATCTAGCAAGGCGGACTGCAATGCGGCGATTAATTGGACCAACTGATCGATGGCGTCACGCAGATACAGTCGTACGTCGGTAGCGACTTGGTCGTTACGAGAGCGACCTGTGTGCAAACGCTTGCCAGCATCACCAACAAGGGTTGTAAGTCGTTTTTCGATATTTAGGTGTACATCTTCCAGATCCAGTGACCAAACAAATTCACCAGCCAATATTTCGGATTGAATCTGTGCCAGGCCACGCTGGATGTCGCTTAGGTCCTGCGTGGCGATGATGCCGCAATGGGATAGCATGTTGGCGTGGGCAAGTGATCCTTGGATATCAAAGAGAGCCAGTTTTTGATCAAAACTGACGGAGGCGGTGTAGCGCTTAACCAATTCGGCCACTGGTTCATTGAAACGACCCGACCAGGTGTTTTTATCTTGTATGCTAGTCATGATTTGTCCAGAATCTGCACAGTATCGAGGATGCTGTGCTTAGTAATATATAGAGGCAATAAACGAGGATGTTTCGCCATGAAGAAGGCGCGCAGTATAAAACAAAATAACTATCCAGATGCGTTGCCTGATTTTCGTAATCTTGGCATCAGCCTGCGTATCTTGTTGCTTAGCAACAGTTTGGCTTTGCTGAAAGCGTTCATCGATGCGGATAGCGTTAGTGATGCCCTATACAGGTGGATGCAGATATCTGCCCTGTTAGCGCCAGTGTTATTCTCATCGATGTTGTTGTTGTGGGTGATTCAGCCTAACTTGAAAAAGATGGCATACCGGCAGGGCGTTACAGTCGTCAGCCTGATGGTAATGGTGACGACGCTGGTGATTTACAATCTAGGCAGTGAGTTGTATCAGCCCTTTGCAACTCAAGGCGAATATTTTGACCTAATACAATATGCCGTCATCAGCGTACTCGTGTGCGGGGTATTGCTGCTGTATTTTCGCTACCGCGCCCAAGTGTTATCAAGAGCGCTGCATGATGCGCGCTTGCAGGTGCTACGTGCGCGTATTCGACCGCACTTTCTGTTCAATACTATCAATGCGGTGTTGTCTATCGTTAGAGCGCAGCCAAGGCGTGCAGAAACAGCACTCGAAGATATGTCCGATCTATTCAGGATGGCGATGACGGAAACGCATGACTTGGTACCAGTCTCACAGGAGCTTACCTTGGCTAAGCAATACGTGGCATTGGAGCAGTTACGTATGGGGGAGGAGCGTTTGCAAGTGTTATGGGAGGTAGATGATGCATGTATGAATGAGGAAATTCCCCCATTGCTACTGCAGCCACTTCTAGAGAATGCCGTGTATCACGGTATAGAGCCATTGTCGACAGGCGGTTGCATCAGTGTCGCCATCTCAAATCAAGGCAAAGAGTTACATTTGGTAGTTGAGAATCCGTGTGGCGCAAAGACTGGCAAGTCGCATAGCGGAAATAAGATGGCGCTGCAAAATATACGCGAGCGACTAGAGCTGTTATTTGATGCGGAAGCGAGTTACCAAGTGGAAATACAGAATGACAAGTATCGTGTAGAAATCACTATGCCCAGTATAAATGGAGGTAAGTCATGACTATGATAGAGATGGCATTGAGAGTGTTCATCGTGGATGACGAGCCGCCAGCGCGTAACCGTCTGCGTGAGCTCTTGCAAGACTGTAATGATCAGATCGCTCTGGAAGTGGTCGGTGAGGCGGGAAATGGTCAAGAAGCCTTGGATAAATTGGTGGAAGCGCCTGTAGATGTGGTGCTGATGGATATACGCATGCCGCAGATGGATGGCATAGAGCTGGCGCAGCATCTGCAAAAATTGGATAAGCCGCCCTTGATCATCTTCACCACCGCATATGATGCTTATGCAATCAAGGCTTTTGAACTAAGGGCAATAGACTATCTGCTCAAACCCATACGTTTGGGACGCTTATTTGAGGCGTTGAGTCGAGCACGCGATGCGGTGCCGGTACAGACGGAGGTGTTGAAGGAGTTATTGCCTGAACCACGCAAACATCTTTCGATACATGAGCGCGGCAAAATACAGCTGGTGCCTATAGAGCAAGTGCTCTATTTGCGCGCTGAATTGAAATACATCACTGTCCGTACGGCAGAAAGAGAATTTTTGCTAGAAGAGTCCTTGACGGCATTGGAGAATGAGTTTGTTACAAGATTTGTGCGTATACATCGCAACTGCATCGTGGCTAAAGAAGCAATTGTCGGATTTCAGAAGGGTGGGGATGAGAATGAGAGTGGATGGTTGGTCAAGCTGCAGGGCATAGATGAGCTATTACCTATCAGTCGACGCCAGCAGAATTTGGTAAAAGAGTACCGATAGAAGTAAAAGTTCCATGAATAAGAGAATAATTTTTGGCGGATAGTGCCATTGTTACAAAATAGTCTTGAGTTGATTTTTGAACATAACTATCGGAATTGTTGTTGGAATAACTTATATTCCCGATTGATTTAGAAGGGTATATGCGACATTTTGTCGCATAAAATCTTTACTCGCTCGCAATAGGTATGTCATCATTGCCGAGCTTTTTTTAAGCTGTACAGA
>JBBQKX010000120.1:0-4154 GCA_038327315.1 Burkholderiales bacterium
TTCGGCCTACCCCTTCTATAAGGGAGCATGGGGCGGTCTGCGCAATGCACGGCTTACCATGGATCTGCCTATCGCACTTGGACTGTCAGTTACTTATATTTACTCCTCATACGTAACCATATACTCGGGCGCACATGGTGAGGTGTATTTCGATACAGTCACCAACCTGACCTTCGTGATCCTGATAGGGCGCTATCTGGAAGGGATGTTCAGGCACCAAGCCGTATCCGCGACTAATCGTTTGATGGATCTGCAACCACGCGTCGCGACCATAGTGCGCGATGGTATTGAGAGCATTACACCGATACGCGCCGTCAAAGTTGGTGATCACGTATTGATCAAACCTGGTTATAAAGTACCCGTGGATGGACTGATCTTAGAGGGACATTCCTCGGTGGATGAAGCAATGCTGACTGGCGAGTCCGCGCCTGTAAGCAAGGCGATAGGTATGACGGTCTCTACTGGCACGCAGAATGTAAATGGTGCTTTGTTGGTCGAGGTGCAATCGACATTGCAGAACACCACCTTAGCCAAGATCATCCGATTAGTTGAAGAAGCACAAACCTCAAAAGCACCCATACAGCGCATCGCCGATCTAATCGTACCTTGGTTTGTGCTAGCGACTTTAATTTGTGCATCACTGACCTACTGGTATTGGCATGGTCAAAGTTTCGAGATGGCCTTGATGGCATCTATGGCCGTACTCATCATTACCTGCCCGTGTGCACTAGGCATGGCAACTCCCATGTCTATCGCGGTGGCGTCTGGTCTGGGTGCTAAACATGGAATTTTGGTTAAGAATGGCTTGGTATTGGAGACCTTGTCGAAGGTCACACACTTCGTCTTTGACAAGACTGGCACGCTCACCGAAGGCAAGATGAGCATCGCGCATATCGTGACGAGCAACAGCGAAATGGAGACTGAGCTGCTGCGCTATGCTGCTGCGGTGGAGCGCTACAGCGAGCACAGTATTGCCCATGCCATCGTAGCCGAGGCAGATGAGCGTGGATTGAATATCCGCGATCAAGTTGTGACAGGCTTCAAGGTTACACCCGGTCTGGGTATTGAAGCGATGCTGGGCGGGAGCAAGATATTGTTGGGCAATACAGCCTGGTTATCCGCTCAGGGAGTGAGTATTGATATTGCACTGCAGAATCGCGCGCATGGCTTTGAGGCGCAAGCCATGAGTTGTGTGCACTACGCCCAAGATGGTGTACATATGGGCATGTTGGTGTTGGCGGATCGCTTGCGTGCAGATGCACAGCAGTTGATCAATGAATTGCGCGCTGCTGGTATCGCTTTGACGCTGCTCAGTGGTGACCGCAAGGCAGTAGCCGAAGCAGTTGCTAAGCAATTGGGTGGTATGGAGGTCATCGCCGAAGTGTTGCCTCAGGACAAGGATCAGGTTGTGCAGCGGCTACAACAACAGGGCGCTATCGTGGCGATGGTGGGTGACGGAATCAATGATGCACCAGCCTTGATACGCGCAAATGTGGGCATCGCTTTGGGTTCAGGTACCGATGTGTCAGTGGAGAGCGCAGACATCGTATTGATGCACAACGAGTTGGACAAGGTACGTCAGGCCAGTTTGTTATCACGCCGTACTTTGCGTACCATTAAGCAGAACATCGGTCTATCATTCGTCTATAACAGTATCATGGTGCCGCTTGCAATGATGGGACATGTGACCCCATTGGTAGCTGCGATTACCATGCCTATCAGCTCATTGTTAGTGATAGCCAACGCGGCGCGTATCCGCAACTTGTTCAAGGATTAATATCATGGATGTCATTTACAGTCTTATACCCGGCATGACCTTTATGGGCTTGGTCTTCGTTGCAATTTTGATCTGGGCGGTACGTAACGGCCAGTACGAAGACATGGAAGGCAATGCAAGCCGCATCCTCTTAGATGATGATGAGGACGGCTTGTTGCGCAATGATAAGCAAGAAAAAAAGCGTCAGGATCAAGAACCTGACGCTTCAAAATAATAACTTCAGCGTTTAAACAAATCCAACTATATAGCTAATAGAAAACTATCAGCTATATATCAACTTATTTCAATATCTCACCTGTCTTCATCAAAGGCGTGCGCAGCGTGTCGAAGTTCTTTGGCGAGAGATATTGCAGCACAGGTTTTTCATTCCCGCTCATCACGATGTCCAGTCCCAGGTTCGGATACAGCCAATGAATGACTGTGGTGTTCTTTTCCTGAATACGCATCTCGGGTTGACCAAATCGCTTGGAAATAACTGACTCTTCCAGCCTTACGTTAGGCAAGTAGGTCAAACTGGCAACAGGCTGTTCATGAATATAGATCATGTCATCGGACGTCAAAGTGATGCGTTTGCCGCTGGGGGTGCTGTTCATACGTAAGCCGCGCTCATACATCTCTTGCATCTTCTCGGGTGTGATATCTATGGTTAGCGCCATCTTAGCTTTGAGGCCGTTAAAGTTTACCTCCTCAACGAATGCCTCTACACTCATACCGCCATTGCTCGGCTTGAACAGACTAATTTCTGTCTTCTCTTTGAATACAGACTCTGCTTCATTTAATGACGATTTGCCCAACACGATACCGAATACTTTGATTGTGTCTGGCGTAGGGTGAGATATCTTCCAAGGCAACATTTCAGGAGAGTCAGACTTTTCCTCAGGCGCTGCCAACAGTAAGAACCAAGACACAAAAAACAAGGCGACAACGCCTAGGATGATCTTCTTATCCATAATTAAATACTTTCTATAGGTTGAGGATAGGCCGCGACTGCGCCATCGGGGATGCGACCTTCACGCGCCTGGTGTTCGGCATCGAATTCGATAACAATCAAACCCAATACAGCGACCATAAAGGGCAATAGACCGAAGCCGCCGGTGAGTGCCCAAGTGGCAACCTTTTGCATGTGCAGAGCCTGACCGCCATAGAACAAGATTAAGGTGAGGCTGCCTAGAGCGATAAATAAAAACAAGAATAATCGCGCACGCTTAGCAGCGAACTGCCAGTGGCAGCGTACATACCAAGAAGATTCGGATGTTAGCGATTTTTTAGCTTTTATCAGAATGTAAGCCAATAGTACGACTGAAAGTATCACCATTGCAGTAAGTGGTAACTTGCTGAGACTGAGCAAGGTCAACGACATCAGAAAAAGAAAGATGTGATTGACGACTAGATTGAAAAGCAACACTGCATGAAGGTGGCGTGCACGTTTCTTTTCGTCGTCTGTTGCTTGAATATTCATGATTTAAATGCCTTATGTTGTACTAGAAAACAGGGTTGCGAATAATCCGCTCTCATAGAGGTACTGTCAAACTAAGTTGACGATTTGAGCAGGGCTTGTAAGCGGGGCAGGTCGAGAATTTCGATCGAGCGTACTTTGACACTGATCAAGCCAGCTTCCTGGAAGTGCGAGAAGGCACGGCTAACGGTCTCTAACTTAAGTCCTAGATAGCTGCCGATTTCTTGACGCGACATGCGTAATTGGAACTGCGTGGCTGAGAATCCGCGTGCAGCAAGGCGTTGCGAAAAATTGAGCAAGAAAGCTGCGAGACGCTCTTCGGCACGCATCGAGCCCAATAACAGCATGATGCCCTGATCGCGCACAATCTCGCGGCTCATGATCTTATGCAAATGTCGCTGCAAACTGGGTAACTCACGACTCATGGTCTCCAGTTGATCGAAGGGCAGGGCGCAAACTTCACTGTTTTCCATGGCGATGGCATCACAGGTGTGCACATCGGTGCTGATGGCATCCATACCTATAATCTCGCCCGTCATCTGGAAGCCTGTGACCTGCTCGCGCCCATCTTCGTGTAACACCTGCGTTTTGAAAGAGCCTGAACGTATTGCATACAAGGAATGGAAGGGATCGCCACTACGGTATAGATAATCACCGCGCACATAGCCGCGCTTCAATTGCGTCAGCGTGTTGATGCGTTGCATATCGATGGAACTTAGATCGACAGGCATGCACAGTTCGCGCAGGTTGCAGCTAGAGCAATGCGAGCGTAGTTCGGTGATGTTGATGGCGGGTTGCAGCATCTAGGCGGTAAAAATCACGCGTGATTGATATTCAGGGGGCGTATTTTGACATATATCAATGCTCAGCATGTAAGCAACTGGCATAGTACGGTACACATTAATATAGGCGGAACGCATC
>JBBQKX010000121.1:0-4107 GCA_038327315.1 Burkholderiales bacterium
CTCAAACAGTTCCATGTGGTGGGTATCTTCGAAATTGGCATGGCACCCTATGACAACTCCTTAGCATTGATCAACATCAGTGATGCGCAGAAGTTGTTCCAACTCGGCGATTCCGTGACGGGCATCAGCGCTAAGTTACACAACATAGATGCCGCTCCCGACGTGGCCCGTGATCTACAGAATCGCTTGCCGCCTGATTTGTACGCCAACGATTGGACCCACCAGAACAGCAACTATTTCCGCGCAGTACAGATGGAGAAGAAGATGATGTTCATCATCTTGTCTCTAATCGTCGCGGTAGCCGCTTTCAACATCGTCTCCACACTGGTGATGGCGGTGACCGATAAACAGGCCGACATCGCCATCCTGCGCACCTTGGGCGCCTCGCCACGCAGCATCATGAAAATCTTCATCGTTCAAGGTGTGGTAATCGGACTCATCGGCACCCTACTCGGTGGCGTAGGTGGCATTGCGCTAGCGCTGAATCTGGACGTGGTCGTGCCGTTTATCGAGCATCTATTCGGCGTGCAATTCCTCGCCAAGGATGTGTACTACATCAGCGAGCTACCCTCCGATTTGCGTTATCACGAGGTAGCGACGGTGACTGGGCTGTCATTCCTGATTAGTTTGCTGGCGACGCTCTATCCAAGCTATCGAGCTTCGCAAACCCAACCTGCAGAGGCACTACGCTATGAGTAAAAATCTACTGCGCGATTCGAGCGCGGCGTTGCGTGGTACTCGCTCCTTACCTACCATTACGGTATGTCTGCGTCGCTCCGTTCCGTGCGTCTTGCGCTCGAACCGCTCGCTACGATTTTGGCAACTCACTACATACGAGATAGATTTATGAGCATTATTTCATGTCGCGGACTAGGCAAACATTTCGTGCTCGGCAAGCAAGAGGTCTCCGTTCTCAAGCATGTGGATCTGGAAGTGCAACGTGGTGAACGCATCGCCATCGTCGGAGCTTCGGGATCGGGCAAGAGTACTTTGTTGCATTTGCTGGGCGGCTTGGACAAGGCTAGCACGGGCAGCGTGCATATCTTGGGTCAGGACGTGCAAGCGATGAACGAAACGCAGCGTGGTGAGTTGCGCAACAAATCGCTGGGCTTCATCTACCAGTTCCATCATCTACTGCCTGAATTCACAGCGTTGGAAAACGTCAGTATGCCGCTGTTGATACGCGGTATGAAGCGCAGTGAAGCACAGCCGCGTGCGGCTGCGATGCTGGAGCAAGTAGGGCTCTCACATCGCTTGCATCATCAGCCTTCTGAGCTATCGGGTGGCGAGCGTCAGCGTGTCGCTGTGGCGCGTGCGCTGGTCACCGAACCCGCTTGCGTGTTGGCCGACGAACCAACCGGCAATCTAGACCGCAATAGCGCAAAAGCTTTATTCGATCTGATGGAGCAACTCAACGAGAAACTGCACACCAGCTTCATCGTTGTTACGCATGATTTGGAACTCGCCGCACGCATGCCTCGCCGACTGCGTCTGACTGACGGGCAACTGAGCAATGAAGCGCGCTAAACAAAAACTCGTCAGCCCACCGCGCAATCCCTTGGTCGCGCTGGTGCTGTTCAAAAAGTCTGGCGCACACAGCAAGACCGAGAAAGCCCTGCGCCGTGAAGCTAAGATTGCGACCCAACGCAAACTACAACAAAGTGATGATTGATCTTTCAGCCTCGGCGCTGCTGACGAGCACGCCAGCGCCAGATCACCATGACACGCCACAATAGTCGCACCAGCACATAACCCGTTAGCGCCAAGATGAGCGCCAGCAGCGGCACACCTATCAATAATGGTCGACCCATATTCTCCAGCCATGTCCACAGCTCGCTATAGCCATTTTGCCAATGCAACTCCGGTAATTTTAGTGCGACAACCTGCTGTGTACCGCTGACCCAACTACCTAATTTATAAGCTAGGAGATACAAGGGCACGATGGTGAAGGGGTTGGTATAGAGCGTAGTGAAGAGTGCGACTGGTAGATTAACGCGCAATAGCACAACCAATAAAGCGGCACAGATCATTTGCAGCGGCCCAGGAATCAAGCCACACAACAAGCCTACTGCCACACCGCCAGCGACTGAGCGCCGGTGCAGATGCCAAAGGTTATGGTGCTGCAATAGATGCACGAACGGCTTAAGCCAGCGATAACGTTTGATTGTCTCGTGGTCCGGCATCCATTTTTGTAGTTGTTTACGCATGACGACATTCTAGCCTCGGGTTAAGCTAGACGTATGGTACTCATCGCCTTGTCCTTCACTTTTGGTGTGTGGCTTATGCAACAGCAAGCCACGCTGCCTGATTTTGTCTGGGCATGGCTGCTGTTAGCTGCGCCCGTCCCGCTGTTGATGGATGCCTATCTGATACCCAAGCGACCTTTATTGAGATGGCCACGCTTCCTGCTCATCGCCCTGCTCTCGTGCTGCTTAGGTTTTTATCATGCCGCCTATCAAGCACAGCAACGCCTGAACATCAGCCTTGCAAACGAATGGCAAGGACGAGATATCACCATAGTTGGCGTGGTCGCCGAGTTACCGCGCCTACATGAACAAGGCCAGCGCTTTAGATTTGATGTGACAGACTCGCTCACCCCACAGGCCTTTGTTCCACCTCACATCTATCTAAGCACATACAACACGCCAGACTCCCAATTGGCGATACACGCAGGCGAACGCTGGCGACTCACGGTGCGTCTCAAACAACCTCATGGCAGCAGCAATCCTCATGGGTTCGACTTCGAAGCATGGGCTTTAGAGAACGATATCCGCGCGGTTGGCTATGTGGTGAACAAAGGTGACAGACAACTCCTAGATGCACGCGCGCAAGGCTTAGGCTATCGCATAGAGACATTACGTGAAGCCGTGCGTGACCGATTTCTAACTAGTTTGCCCGACGCACCTTATGCCGGCGTATTAAGTGCATTAGCGATAGGCGATCAAAGCAGCATCCCACAAGCGCAATGGCAGGTGTACACCCGTACCGGCGTAAACCATTTGATGTCAATTTCAGGATTGCATATCACTATGCTAGCCAGCGCAGCCTTCGCATTTGTGTATGGCTTATGGCGACGCAGTGTGTGGTTGACCTTACGCCTACCTGCACGCAAAGCCGCCGCACTTGCCGCCGTGATCGTCGCGCTGGCCTATGCTTTACTTTCTGGTTACGGCGTACCTGCACAACGTACGGTGTATATGGTGGGCGCGGTCGCTGCCGCACTATGGCTCAAGCGCAATTTCTCGCTTAGCCAAATCATGTCCATCGCGCTGTTGGGCGTGCTCATCCCCGATCCTTGGGCAGTACTGTCACCCGGCTTTTGGCTATCTTTTGGCGCAGTGGCATTGATCCTGTATGTCACCGCACATCGTATCGGCCGCACACACTGGCTAAGAGAATATGCCGTAGTGCAATGGGCGATGAGCATAGGACTTATCCCCTTGCTACTGGGGCTTTTCCAACAAGTCTCGCTGGTCTCGCCCATCGCCAACGCCTTTGCCATTCCATTGGTGAGCTTGGTCGTTGTGCCCCTCACCTTACTGGGTGCAGTCCTGCCCTGGGATGCACCGCTGTGGCTAGCGCACGCAGTGATGAGTTTCACGATGCAGATATTGGAATGGCTCAGCGCCTTACCGCAAGCGGTCTGGATACAACATGCGCCGCCAGCATGGACGGTGATTAGCGGCATGCTGGGCGCGCTCCTGATCCTTGCTCCGCGTGGCATACCTGCGCGCTGGTTAGGCATCGTCTTTATGATGCCGATGTTTTTAAATTCACCAGCCCCACCCGCCGAGAACAGCTTGCGCATGATCGTGTTCGATGTGGGACAGGGACTTTCGGTGGCGATACAGACTAACCACCACGCCCTGCTCTACGACACTGGGCCTGATTACTCGGGCGAATCTGACAGTGGCAACCGCATCCTGCTCCCCACCATGCGCGCCTTAGGTATCCAGCGTTTGGACCAACTCATACTCAGCCATGACGACATAGACCACACCGGTGGCACGCGCTCAGTACTGCAAGCGCTACCTATCGCGCACGTGACCTCTAGCTTGCCCGACGACAGCCTGTTGCTAAGTGCGCTCACACAGCAAACTCATCACA
>JBBQKX010000122.1:0-4088 GCA_038327315.1 Burkholderiales bacterium
CCGCATACAAACCTGTGTACGCGAGTCAGACACTGTCGCGCGTATTGGTGGAGACGAGTTTGTTGTGCTACTTAACACCATAGCCAGCGCTCAAGGCGCGCTTGGTGTGGCGGAAAAAATTCGTATTGCGCTGGAGCAACCATTTGACCTGGTAGGCCATTGCCTAACGGTATCCACCAGCATAGGGGTGGCGCTCTATCCTGACCACGGCCATGAAGAACCTGAGCTTTCAAAAAATGCCGATACCGCTATGTATTGGGCCAAGAAGGCTGGACGAAATGCTGTTCGCCTATATCACACTGAGGCACCCCGCCCCTGATTCTAGGCCGGGATGCAGACTTAACCCTGAGCTTCATGTTTGAATTTTATCTTTGATGCTCTTCCTTAAGTAACGTTCTTTTTCATACGTCTAAATGAATGCGTGGGCAATGGAAAATCCGGTTATCCAAAAACTTGTTCCAGTAAAGCTGGGGATCAGAACGGTCTGATTAACTAGCACTTCATGTGAATCCTCGCCCATCTCGCCACCCCACCTCAGTTAAAATGACGCCCGCTGTTTGGTTCCAACTGGCACGCCGTAAGTCGTGCGATTCTTCGGGCTAACAGGTTGTAGACAGCTTGCTGCGTGGGCCGCGACTAACAGTGGCGGTTATAGGCTTACATCCCCCCATCAGACTGAGATTGGTTTAGTCGTAAGTGACGCTGACTACAATCAAAGGCTTTGGGAATTTCCATAAGCCCGCCCAATAATTGATGGACAAACTATTAAGCAACATCGTATTGCCCCTGCGACACACTTATTCCTGAAAGATAACTAGCAGTGTTCAGTTTGAATGAGGCACAACCAAAATCCATTTTCGAAGAAGGGGTTCGATCCATCCCAAAGTCACTAAAAATAGGAAAGCAATACTAATATTGAATACTAGGTGCGCACCCGCAACCACCATTGATGGTTCCCACCATGTCAGCATCGCCTGAGAAAATGACGTCAAAAAGGGGAAGAAAAGCAGAACACCTGTTAAATTGAAAAGAAAATTAGAGATTGCCGTTGCACGCGCGACTGAGTTCATCGCCAAGCTTGCAATGAGCGCGGTCGAAGTCGAACCCACGTTTGAGCCTAATACGATGCTAATTGCAGCGTCGGGTGGCAGTATCCCTTGCTGAACAAGTAGTATGGCCAATCCGGTAGTAACACTGCTGGACTGAATCAAAGCTGTAAATCCTAAACCGATCAGAATACCCAACCATGGTATCTGAGCTTCTGCCATTGCTGCCTGGAACCAAGTTTCGCTTTGCAAAGGTTTCAGTTCCGTTGAGATTAGGTTAAGTGCGAAGAAGATAAAACCAAAGTAGAAAATTGCCTTGCCAAGGAAACTTAGACGGGTGGGCAAAGCAGCAAGCAAGGCTCCGATTACTATGAAAAAGGGTCCGATGCCCGTCAATTTGAAGGACACAAGCCACGCAGTCGTTGTCGTACCAACATTGGCGCCCAACAAAATACCCAAGCTCCCCCGGAATGTCATGACCGAGGCGTCCACGAGTGTTACTGCAAGGGCTGTTACCGCACTACTCGATTGAACCACCGCCGTTGCTAACATACCAATAATGAAACCCTTCCAACGACCGGCTGTAACCCTTGGCAACCAGGTTTGCAAGGTTTTGCCGCCCAACCTCTGCAGCTCCCTACTAAAGCCCTGAAGACTGAAGATAAACAAAATGACAGCAGAGAGAGCGGTAAAAAATCCTTGAAGTAGTGTCATGTATTATTACTCGATAGAATTATTTTCTGTAAGTCATAAAATGATTAGCGTATCTCGGCTAATGAGTGCACAAAGCCGTCTTACCAAATCGCATTTCAACACAGTATTCTGAGTTCCAAAAAAGCTGGGAAATTTTATATCACTACTTTCCCGATGCCCCATTTTTACTCTCAATGCAGTGCCTAGCTTTGCGGCTCATCAATTGGCAAAGGTGCCATTAAAGCAGCGATGTCTGCTTCGCCGAATTTGACCATGCTGCTGCTATCTTCAGAGAGGATGCCAGCGGCCAGTTCGGCCTTCTTTTCCTGTAGTGCGAGTATCTTTTCTTCGATGCTGCCCGCCACCACCAACTTGTAGACGAATACATTGTTGACCTGACCCAAACGATGGGCGCGGTCGGTGGCTTGATTCTCTACTGCTGGATTCCACCAAGGATCGTAATGAATCACGGTGTCGGCGGTGGTGAGGTTGAGCCCCACGCCGCCCGCCTTTAAGCTGATTAGGAAGATAGGCACTTCACCGTCTTGGAATCTGCCTACGACTTCTTCTCGGTTCTGTGTATCTCCAGTGAGTTTGACGTAGGTCAGTCCTTCTTTGTGCAACTCTTCCTCTATCAGTGCCAACATGCTGGTGAACTGCGAGAACACCAAGATGCGTCGCCCTTCGCTAACCAGCTCGGGCAACATCTCCATGAGCATATCGAGTTTGGCGTGTTCCTTTACATTGCGTGCGGCATTTAGTTTCAACAGGCGCGGATCACAACAGACTTGGCGTAGTTTGAGCAAAGCGTCGAGGATGATGATGTGACTGCGCGCAAAACCTTTGTCTGCGATTTCTTCACGCACACGCTGATCCATAGCGATACGCACGGTCTCATACAAGTCACGTTGCGCGCCTTCCAGCTCCACGCTGCGTACGATCAAGGTCTTCTCAGGCAGATCACTGGCAACGTCCTGCTTGCGTCTGCGCAAGATGAAGGGGCGCACGCGTTGCGCCAATAGGTCGCGGCGTTGCAGATTGCCCAGCTTTTCTATCGGTGTGCGCCAAATTTTATTGAATGATTTTGCATCTCCCAATAGCCCTGGCAACAGAAAATCGAATTGCGACCACAGGTCACCTAAATGATTCTCCAACGGTGTACCCGTCAGGCACAATCTATGACGAGCCTTGAGCTTACGTATCACTTGCGCGGCCTGACTGGCGGCATTTTTCACCGTCTGTGCTTCGTCCAATATCAGCAGGTGATAGTCATGCTGCGAGAGCATCTCTTCGTCGCGCCATAACAAAGGATAGGTGGTGAGGATGACATCATGTTCTTTGATCAGGTCAAACTGCTCCATACGCTGCTTACCGTGCAGCGACAGCATGCGCAAATCTGGTGCAAAACGCTCCGCCTCACGCTTCCAATTGAAGATTAGCGAGGTCGGCAACACCACCAAGGCCGGCTTATCCATGCGGCCGCTCTGTTTTTCCATCAACAGATGCGCCAATGCTTGCGCGGTCTTACCCAAGCCCATATCGTCGGCGAGTATGCCGGCTAGATTATTCTCGCGTAGGAATTGCAACCAAGCCAAGCCTTCTAGTTGATAGTGGCGCAATTCCAACAGAAAATTAGGGGGCGCGGATACTGGCTGTATACCGTTGGTGTTCTTGAGTTGTTCGGCTAAATTGACGAGGGCATCCGCTCCTTTGAACTGCCAGCGTTCCATGTCGGTGAGTTGCTGAATACGCGACACATCGAAGCGGGAAAGACGGATGCTATCGCCCTTCATGCCGCCGCCATCAAACAACTCCAGCAGGGTACGTGCCAGCGGCTTGATGCGTTGTGCAGGAACCTTCACCTGTCCACCGTCCGGCAGTTGCAGTGTGATGGGTTCTTGATCTGGTAGTTTTTCTAACAGCAACACATCCAACCAGCGCGGATCTTCGCGGAACAATTCGTGCAACATAGGCGCCAGTGCGACACGTTCGCCATTCACCACGATGCCCATATTAAGGCTGAACCAGCCATCAGCCTGCTCATCGAAATCACCCAGCCAAGCCTCAACTTCCAGCACATGGTGACGGAAGCCGTTCAGCATCTCGATCTGCCATCCCGCACTACGCAACTTAGGAACAGCCTGTTGCATCCAGTCCGTCCATGCGGCATTGCTTTCCAGACCTAACATCGCACGGTCTGCATAGCTACCGTTGAGCGAGATATTGGGCATCTCACTCAAGCCAGTGTTGATCAAAGTCTTGAGCGCTGTCGTCTCGGCTTTCTCGTCACGTGCGACGCGTACAGTCTCGCCATTCGGCAATGTCACGAACTCACTAGGATGATCGAAG
>JBBQKX010000123.1:0-4070 GCA_038327315.1 Burkholderiales bacterium
GACATCGTTGGTAAAGCCGCGACGTGTATAAATGTGGTGAACAAGGTAGGACTTGCCTTGCCACTGCATACGAATTGCACCTTTGGATGCATCAGCGTCAGCGTAGAGCTTCAACCTAGCGTTCAGTGCCTGAGCAAAAAAGGCAAACTCAAAGCCACCGATGACTTCATCAGACCGCGCAACGAAATCATATTTGAAGCCATGAAACATGGAGTGCTGTCGCAGGCGAAATTCAAAATTGGAAGGCGTCATTTTTAGTCCACAGTTTTATCACTACTGATTAGATTCAGACTCGAACCAAAGCTTTTTGGGCTTCACTACGCCAACTAACAACTTCCTACTTACGTCTTAGGACTGCACTTCCTTCATCACATCGACCGCAAAACATAAATCCTGCCACGCTTGTGCTTTCGCTGAGGGACGGCGCAAAAGATAGGCGGGATGATAGGTGACGATCAGCGGGATGCCATTGTAATCATGCAGCGTGCCACGCAATGCATCTAGGGGCATATCCTCACCTAATAGATTAGTCGCGGCCACTTTACCTAAAGCCACAATAAGCTTGGGATTCACGAGTTCGATCTGACGCGCCAAATAGGGCAAACATAGCGCGATTTGTTCCGCAGTCGGATGACTGTTTTCTGGCGGACGGCATTTGCTGACGTTGGCAATATAAACATCTTTGCCACGCTGCAATTTAATCGCCGCAAGCATGTTGTCTAGCAACTTGCCCGACTCGCCCACAAACGGCTCGCCCTGCTCATCCTCATCTACGCCTGGACCTTCTCCCACAAAGAACCAATCAGCACGTTCATTGCCCACGCCAAATACGGTCTGTGTGCAGCCTGCACGTAAACCGCAACGCTCGCAATCACGCACTTGTTGTTTGAGTTCAGGCCAAGTTTTGGCGGGAATGAATGCGGTAACTGGCGCTGCTGCAACTTCAGTTTCTGCAATCATTTCATCTACAGGTGCAGCGTGCAGCACTTCGACTTCGGGTACTACCGCCATTTGTTCGACAGGCATCTCCACACTGGCTACCACTACTATTTCTAAAGGCTGGGGCGCATCGCGCAAGGTCCATTGCGGATAGAGATTCAACTCGCGCAGCATTGCTTCTTGCCTATCCATTAGCCTCTCCCGTCAATACATATGCCATCAGCAATGCATCCTCGCGTCCTTGCGCGTTGTGATAATAACCGCGTCGCATACCAATTTCCGCGAATCCTGTTTTGCGATACAAAGCAATGGCTGGCGCATTGCTGACACGTACTTCCAAAAAGATGCGCTGCATGCCATGCGTAACGGCCCAACTCAATAAATCTTGCAACATCGTCTGCCCCAGTCCCTTGCGTTGCTGGTCTGCCGCCACACCGATATTGAGTAACTCGGCCTCATCTAAGACCGGCATCACTATCGCGTAGCTGACGATGTCTCCCTCGCGCTCATCCACCACGCATCGATAAGCGCTGCTCAATGCATCTTCAAAATTTCCACGTGTCCAAGGATAGGGTTGAACGATCTGCTCTATCGCCAATACCGCCTCGACATCATCAGCAGTCATATCACGCATGCTGCTTAGCCTGTGCAATCAGTTCGCGCTCGGCGGTCTTGAGTGCGACTTTGTCGCGCAAATACAGCGGTTGCGCCAATGCAGCATCTACCCCCAGCCCCAGTGCAAACCCCGCCGCACCCAATGCAGCGATGGCAGCGGCATGGGGTACCGCTGCGCCATCCACAGCTTGCAATTGCGCGCCATAGCGCTGTTGCAGGGCTGCGCTATAAGCAGCGAACGCACTGCCCACACCCATCCATCCTTCACCTAAAACTTGTGGTGCAACTTCTGCCTTGCACAAGCTGGGTTCACAAACGACAGTCCATGCACCTTGCTGTTTTTCATAAGCGGCGTGATAAATCTCGCCCATGCGTGCATCCAGTGCGGCGATGACTCGGCTATGCCCAGAAGCCTCAGCCAAAGCCAATAGCGTGCAGATCGGCAACACTGGCAGATCCGCCCCCAAAGCCAAACCCTGTGTAGTGCCGCAGGCAATACGCACACCCGTGAACGAACCCGGACCGGCCCCAAAAGCGATGCCATCCAGCTCGGACAACTTCACTTTGGCATCACGCAGCAGATCGTCCAGCATCGCCATCAATAGTTCGGAATGTTTTTGGCCGACCAGTTCGAAACGCTCAATCAACACACCATCCTGAGATAGCGCGACCGAGCAATATTCTGTGGAAGTCTCCAGCGCGAGGATGCGCATGACTTAGTTCGCCAGCAACAGCACGACAGCCTGTGCCGCGATGCCCTCACCACGTCCGGTGTATCCCAGCTTCTCAGTGGTGGTGGCTTTGACGTTTACCGAACCCATCTCGACACCTAGATCGGCGGCAATGTTCGCCACCATCTGTGGGATGTGCGACATCATCTTGGGGGCTTGGGCGATGATGGTCGCATCGAGATTGGCAACATGAAAACCCTGTGTGCGTACCAGATGCATGGTGTCGCGCAACAGGATGCGGCTGTCAATATTTTTGAATTTCGCATCGGTGTCTGAAAAGTGCCGACCAATATCACCCAACGCAGCCGCACCCAGCAGCGCATCACAGATCGCATGCAGCAATACGTCAGCATCGGAATGTCCGAGCAGGCCTTTCTCAAAGGGAATATCCACCCCGCCGATGATGAGCTTACGACCTTCGACCAACTGGTGAACATCAAAACCTTGTCCGATACGCATGACAACCTTTCTAATTTTGTGCAAACCACAGAAAATAAGTGGCAGAAAAATACCTGTGAAGATGGATAAATTCTAGAAGAATTGCGCTAGTGATAGGCTTTATCAAACTCGCTCATCGCTGGCTAAAAGTGGATTGAGTATCCTCAGTACGCCGCTAATGAGCTGACCGTGCTGCATGTCCTCGCTATACAAAGTAACGCAACCCGCATCCAGTGCAGCGGCGACAATCAGACTGTCCCAATAACTCAATGAATACGAATCACGCAGCGAAGATGCGAGCATGAATTGCGCTTCATCGCTCTCATTAATTTCGCAGTCTTGATACCAGCCGCCTATCAGCAAGCGCAATTTACTTTCTGGGACTTTAGCTTTCTTGATGAGGTTATGAGTCGCCTCTCGTATGACTTGTGTACTGATTACTGGACGCTCCAGACTATCCAAAAACCGTGCAGCTAGCTCATGCCGCTTATCACCTTCGCCTGTTTGGATAAGGGAATACAGCCAAATATTAGTATCAACGAATACTTTTTTAGCGGGCATTCGCTTCGTCTCTGCTCATGGGTGAAAAGTCACGCACTGTCAAAGGATGCGCACGCCACTCAGCGAGAGTAGATGCCGACCGCACTTCGCTTTTTACATCATGAAGACTCATGCGACTTGCCAAAAATTCAACAAAATCGACAACTTCTGACTGCTTGTCAGCAGGCAGATTTTGCAGTTTTTCTATCAATTCAGCGTAACCCATGATTTGCTCCCAATGAACATTACAACAACGCGAAGTTTAGCAGAACAAGCCGTGTAAGCTAATTGTCTTTAGTTTCCTTCAACAGCAGTTCCGCCAATAATAAATCTTGCGGATAAGTGACTTTAAAATTCGTGGTATCACATGCGACTAATTTTGGATGTAGACCGAGTGCTTCGATAGCAGACGCATCATCGGTGACATCTTTACATTGTTGCAAGGCACGCACTAGCAGACCCGCACGGAACATCTGCGGCGTCTGTGCCTGCCATAGTTGCTCACGACTCTCGGTGCGCAACACGCGCCCCTCTCCGTCGGCGCGCTTCAAGGTGTCGGCCAGCGGCACAGCCAAGAGACCGCCGATGTCGTCGTTGCGCAGCGCTTCTATCAGCTTGAACAAATGCGCCTGAGTCAGACAAGGACGCGCCGCGTCATGCACTAATACCCAGTCGTCCGATTCAAGTTCGGCGGCGACAAGGCCATTGGTGACTGACTCGGCACGCGTTGCGCCACCACAATATAGGGGCTGCAACTTATCGCCAAAACGACTCAGGTCATAACTTTTTAATTGCGTGTCCTCTGGT
>JBBQKX010000124.1:0-3910 GCA_038327315.1 Burkholderiales bacterium
ATGTCCAGCGTCAGCTTCAATAACTTCTCCGCACCTTCCACATGCTCGGCATTCACGATATGCGCGACACGTAGATCGACCTTGTTGAAATCATCGATGCTAATGGTGTCGGCGATGGGCGATATGGCAGGTTTGGCGATCACAACTTCTGCGGCTGGTGCGAGGGTTTGTTTGTTGGCTTCTACCATGGCTTCGATATTCTTAGGATCTATACGGGTCATCAGATGTGAGTAGTCATTAATCTTGCCGCTCAATGGTGTGGCTGCATCCGACCATGAAAGTGGAGTGATATTAAGGAACTGCTCCACTTGTTCTGCCAACTTAGGCAGGATGGGCTTGAGATACAAAGTTAGCAATCGGAACATATTAATGCTGATGGTGCATACCTCGTGCAGTTTGGCCTCTTGCCCTTCTTGTTTGGACAGTGCCCAAGGCGCTTGCTGCGCGACGTATTCATTGGCACGGTCGGCCAGCTTCATGATCTCGCGTATTGCACGACCGAAGTCGCGTTGTGCATAGGCAGTAGCGATCTGTTCTGACATGGCAAGGAAATCACCCATCAGTGCCGCGCCGTCGCAGCCTGCGAGTTGCTCAGCGCTGGCGACTTGGCCGCCGAATTTCTTGCTGATGAAGCCTGCAGTGCGGCTGGCGATATTGATGTACTTGCCCACCAGATCGGAATTCACGCGTGCGACGAAGTCTTCCAGATTTAGGTCGATATCTTCCATCGTGCCGTTGAGTTTTGCTGCGTAGTAATAACGCAGATGCTCAGGGTTCAAGCCTTGTTTGAGAAAACTGTCCGCAGTGATGAATGTGCCACGCGACTTGCTCATCTTCTCGCCGTTTACGGTCAGGAAGCCATGCGCGAAGATTTGCGTCGGTGTGCGCAAGCCAGAGAAACGCAGCATCGCGGGCCAGAACAAAGAATGAAAATACAGAATGTCCTTGCCGATGAAGTGATATAGCTCGGTCTTGCTATCCTTATTCCAATACTCATCAAAATCTAAATCCTTTAGCTCACAAAACTTCTTGAAGCTGCCCATGTAGCCAACTGGTGCATCCAGCCAAACATAGAAGAACTTGCCTGGTGCATCGGGAATCTCAAAGCCAAAGTAAGGTGCGTCACGTGAGATGTCCCAGTTCGACAAACCTGCTTCGAACCATTCACGCATTTTGTTTGCGGCTTCTTGTTGCAAAGGCGCGATGGTCTGCTCGGCTTGCGTACCTTGTGTCCACGCGCTCAAAAACTCTTGGCAGCGTGTATCCGATAATTTGAAGAAATAATGTTCGGAGCTACGACGTTCAGGTTGCGCACCAGATACTGCCGAATAGGGGTTGATCAGTTCTATGGGCGCATAAGTCGCGCCGCACGCCTCACAGTTATCACCGTACTGGTCCTTGGCGTGGCACTTGGGACACTCACCCTTGATGAAACGATCTGGCAGGAACATCTCTTTGACGGGGTCGTAAAACTGTTCTACCGATTTGGTCTCGATCAAGTCGTTCGCACGTAACTTGCGATAGATATCCTGCGCATAATGTTTGGTCTCCGCGCTATTGGTGCTGCCGTAGTGATCGAAAGCGACATGGAATCCGTCGAAATCGGCTTTGTGTTCATGCCATACACGGTCTATCAGTTGCTCGGGTGTGATGCCCTCGTTCTGCGCGCGCAGCATGATGGGCGTGCCGTGCGTGTCGTCGGCGCACACGTAATGCACATCGTTGCCTTGCATCTTTTGAAAGCGCACCCAGATGTCGGTCTGTATATATTCGACCAGATGACCGAGGTGGATGCTGCCGTTAGCGTAGGGGAGGGCGGAGGTGACGAGAATTTTGCGAGCCATTGGATTCCTTAAAAGCGGCTGCGACGGCGCACTGCGGCGTTGCGCGGTGCTCGAAATCCTCATGCACAATTGTGCATTCCGGTTTCTGCGCGCCGTGCGCCTTGCATTGCATCCGTCTCGCTCGCTTTTGTTTAATATTCGATAAAGGCGGCGATTTTAGCAAATCGGACGCTATAACGGCGAATTCAAATCGGGCACTGAGGTGATTCACCATGCACCTGAACCACTAATTGGTTAAAATCTCGCCCGCACCGATTTTTATGAAGGAAGCAGCGATGAGCATCAAGTCAGATAAGTGGATACGCCGCATGGCAGAGCAACACGGCATGATAGAGCCGTTCGAGCCTAATCAGGTCAAGGAAGTGAACGGTCAGAAGATTGTCTCTTACGGCACTTCCAGCTATGGCTATGATATTCGCTGCTCCAATGAATTTAAGCTGTTCACCAATATCAACAGCACCATCGTCGATCCGAAAAATTTTGATCCAAATTCGTTTGTTGAAGTTACGGCGGATTATTGCATCATCCCGCCCAACTCTTTTGCACTGGCGCGCACCGTGGAATATTTCCGTATCCCGCGCAGCGTGCTGACTGTGTGTTTGGGTAAATCTACTTATGCGCGTTGCGGCATCATCGTCAACGTCACGCCGTTCGAGCCTGAATGGGAGGGCTATGTGACGCTGGAGTTTTCCAACACCACGCCTTTGCCTGCCAAGATCTACGCCAACGAAGGCATCGCACAAGTGCTGTTCTTCGAGAGCGATGAAGTGTGTGAGACTTCCTACAAGGACCGAGGCGGCAAGTATCAGGGGCAGCAAGGCGTGACGCTGCCTAAGATGTGATGCAAGCTAACGCTCTGAATACATACACGACACTGCAGGATAAGTGATGGACACAAAGATCATCTGGCGTTCCTCCAAAGGCGAAGTCATCGCCTGCGTGGAGAAGAATAAGGTGATGGCGGAGAATCTCGATGAGATACGACAGATATGTCAGGATGCCTTGGAAGACGCAGTGTTGATGGGCTGCGACGAAGCTCAAGTGCGTGCTGTTCTGACTGAGCTTATCGTCTCTTTGGATAATCCTTACCTGCCTTAATGCTATTCATAAACGTGTCATAAATTCCTTGCCACGCGAATTATTAAATCTGCGACAATCCGCGTCTTATCACGCTTGTAACCCTTAGTGGGCATCTCGAAAACCCCAAACTCCGTTGCGATGCGGCGTTTGGGTTTTGCGAGACACCCAGATCAAGTTGTTAGTTTTTGTGAAGTTATGTAGTGCCATATTCCTATTGGGAGTTTAAATATGAAGTTCAGGTTTCCTATTATCATCATCGACGAAGACTTTCGTTCCGAGAACGCCAGTGGTCTGGGAATACGCGCGCTAGCAGATGCGCTCGTCAAAGAAGGCATGGAAGTGCTTGGGGTGACCAGTTATGGCGACCTGACTTCGTTCGCACAACAACAGAGTCGTGCCTCGGCTTTTTTGTTGTCCATCGACGATGAGGAATTCGGTTCAGGTAGCAAGGAAGATACTCAACATGCTTTGAAGAGCTTGCAGGCTTTCGTTGAAGAGATTCGCTTCAAAAACGCCGATATCCCTATCTATCTCTATGGTGAGACGCGTACTTCGCGTCATATACCCAATAACATCCTGCGCGAACTGCATGGTTTCATTCATATGCATGAGGACACGCCTGAGTTCGTCGCGCGTCACATCATCCGTGAGGCGAAATCCTATCTGGATGCCTTGGCACCCCCATTCTTTCGCGCTTTGTTGCATTACGCACAAGATGGTTCCTACTCTTGGCACTGCCCCGGTCACTCCGGCGGTGTGGCTTTCCTGAAGTCGCCTGTAGGTCAGATGTTCCACCAGTTCTTCGGTGAGAACATGCTGCGTGCTGACGTGTGTAATGCAGTGGAAGAGTTGGGCCAGTTGTTAGATCACACGGGTCCAGTTGCAGCCTCTGAGCGCAATGCTGCGCGTATTTTCAATTCGGATCATCTGTTCTTCGTTACCAACGGTACATCCACATCCAACAAAATTGTGTGGCACTCAACCGT
>JBBQKX010000125.1:0-3866 GCA_038327315.1 Burkholderiales bacterium
TTCGATAATCTCGCCTTTTTGCATGACGACGATACGGTCGGCCTTCTCAATAGTAGACAGGCGGTGCGCGATGACCAGTGTAGTGCGGCCTTGCATCAAGGTTTCTAATGCGGCTTGTACGTGGCGTTCAGACTCGGAATCGAGTGCGGAGGTGGCTTCATCCAAGATTAAAATGGGTGCGTCTTTGAGGATGGCACGTGCGATAGCGATACGTTGACGCTGACCGCCCGAGAGTTTCACACCACGTTCACCGACTAAGGTATTTAGCCCTTCTGGCCATTCGCTGATGAATTCCATGGCATGCGCCGCAGTAGCAGCGGCGATGATTTCTGTTTCCGAAACGACTCGATCCTGACCGTAGGCGATGTTCGCCGACAGGGTATCGTTGAATAACACCACCTCTTGACTCACCAGCGCGATGTTGGCGCGTAAACTCGCCAGTGTCAGTTCATTAATATCATGGTCATCTAGGGTGATACGCCCGTCGGTAGGGAGGTAGAAGCGCGGTACCAGATTCGCCATAGTGCTTTTGCCGCTGCCCGATGCACCCACCAGTGCCACGGATTGGCCGGCTGGAATATCCAGACAGATGTCGCGCAATGCCAAGCGAGGGGCTTCTTGCAGATCATCGTTCTGATAAGCGAAATTCAGATGCTCAAAATGCAACTGCCCACGTGCGCGGCCTATAGTGACGGTGCCAGTATCACGTTCACTATGGGTGTCTAGCAATTCGAACACACTTTCAGCAGCGGCGAGACCGCGTTGCATATGTTCGCTCACGCTGGTCAGACGCTTGATAGGTGCGGTCAGCATCAACATGGCGGCAACGAAGGAGAGGAAGCTTCCCACGGTAGTTTCATCGGTCTTGGCTTGGGCGGTGGCCATATAGATGATGATTGCTAGTGCCAGCGCTGCGACCAATTGCACTAGTGGGACGTTGGCTGCCGCTGCCGCTGCCTGCTTCATGGAATGTCGACGCATGCCATTGGTCTCTACTGTGAAGCGCGTCTGCTCGTATTCTTGGCCACCGAAAAGCTTAACAACTTTATGCGCGCCTACGCTTTCCTCTATGACCTGTGTGATGTTGCCCATGGCACGTTGCGAGTCGCGGCTAGAATTACGCAGGCGGCGATTGATGGTATAGATGACGACGGCCACCACGGGCGTGATGATCAGAGACAGTAGAGTGAGTTTCCAGTCCAAATAGATCAGCCAACCTAGCAAGCCTATGATGATAATGCTGTCACGTATGGTGACTGTCACCACATTGGTTGCCGCCGCCGTCACTTGGGTTACATCGAATGTAAGCTTGGAAATGAGATTGCCCGTCGCGTGATTGTCGTAATAGTGGGTGGGCAAGGACAGCAGCTTGCGGAACATCTCACCACGCAGATCCATCACGACCTTATTGCCTACCCAGCTGATGGTATAGGCCGCGATGAAACTGGCGATACCGCGCACTAAGAATATTAGGATGATGATCAATGGCGCCCAATGGATGACGAAATCGTCTTTGTGTACAAAGGTGCCATCCAGCATAGGTTTCAGCAATGCGGGCAGCAATGGTTCAGTCGCAGCTGCAACGGCTGTGCCGATGATAGATGCTGCGAATATGCGCCAATAGGGCTTTACGTAGGAAAGTAGGCGGAGATAAAGCTGGGTGTTGGTGAGCGTCATGGCGCGCACTTTATCAGAAAATGGCTACCAAGCTGACTGCCCAAGCAAGTCTGAGTGGGGTTCATAGGTCTATGCCTGCTTGAGCGCGTATGCCTGACCGAAATGCATGTTTGATGTCTTGGATCTCGCTGACCGTATCCGCTAAATCTAATAGCATCTGGGGGGCTGCACGACCTGTGACGACGACATGCTGAGTGGCGGGACGAGCGAGTAAATCGGCACGCACTTGCTCAACATCTAGGTAGCCGTAGTTGATGAGATAAGTGAGTTCATCTAGTACCACCAGATGTAGCGAGGTGTCGCGTAGCATGCTTTGTGCAACTAGCCAGCCACGTTGTGCGCTGGCGATGTCTGCTGCTTTGTCTTGAGTGTCCCAAGTGAAACCGTCGCCTAATACTTCCCACTGCACCAGTGCTTGTTGGCCGAGAAAACCTTCTTCTCCGGTGTCGCGGCGGCTCTTGAGAAATTGTGCGACGCCGACTTTGTAACCATAACCCAAAGAGCGCGCGACCATGCCGAAGGCTGAGCTAGATTTTCCTTTGCCGTTACCAGTCAGGACCACCAGCAAACCTTTATCCTGATTGGCGCGCGCGATTGCTGCATCGATCACGGCCTTTTTACGCGCCATGCGTTGCTGATGCGCGCTATCACCCATGTTTTATCGTGTCGCGGAAGTTTGTGCGTGACGTCCGGTGTTGTACAGCACGCGCAGCAGGACTGCGGGCAGTAGATACATGAAGGCGCTGCTCATATAGGGCAAGTAGTATTGCGTGATGTGACTTACATATTGCGTCACGGTCATTTCTGCATAGCGACCAGAAAAGGCATAAAAGCTCATATTGGAGATGACAAACGCTGCACTTGTTGCCAATAGCGCGGTGAGCGTAAAGCGCGATAAACCCATCCATGAATCTTGATGAAGTGAGCGGTAGTAGCGGCCCGCATAAAAAATTACGGCGTAAGTCGGGATCAAGAACCAATAAGCAGGTGAGAAGCACCAATCGCTGATGCCGACGTAGTTAAAGGCTACGTAGTCAGCGCCACCCGCAACAATCAGCAGCACTGGAAAAGCTAGCTGTGGCAGGAAGAATCCGGCCAGCAGGAACACCGCGAGACTGGCGTCCGGCAGATGGTTGATGGAGTCGAAATGATGGGAGCGTGTGAGGGCCATCAGGATGACCAAAGCGGTGCTCAGCACCAAGTATTTGAGTGTTTGGGATTTCATGTTTAAGTACTCCTTGTACGGATGTTGCAAAACGCGCTCACCTTATCACAAAGGCGGGCGCGATTCAGTAAGGTCGCTACTGCTGATAGCTCAGACCAACGTAGATCGTGCGTCCCGGCAAAGTGTAGGCATTGTATTTGCCTGCGGTGAACTGGCTGCTAATCGCATAGTTAAAATATTTCTTGTCGAATAGATTGTTCACCGCCGCATTCAACTGCCAGCTCTGCATTTGGTGCACCAGTTTCAGATCAGCCAAGGCATACGCAGGAATTTTGATGCCCAGCGTGTTGGCTTCATCGTTCTCCATATATTGCGCGCCAACATAACTGAAAGAGGTGTTTAAGCGCGTTTGTTCAGTGATCGACCAAGAGGCGCCCAAGTTGGTTTTGTGACTAGCTACCAATGGCACACGCTTGCCAGCGATGTTGTTCACACCCATTTGGCCAGATAAGAAACGTGCATCCGTATAACTGTAGGCCGCGGTCAGTGTGACGTACTCACTCGCAGTCATTTTGCCGTTAAGTTCTACACCCTGACGTAAAGATGGCGGTAGATTAGTGTTGCCCACACCCGTGCTGAAAGGGTCCAGATGGATTTCGTCTTTGAGCCTGTTTCTAAATATGTTTGCCTGCCAGCTGTAGTCTGCCAATTTACGTTCCAAACCTAGATCGATGCCGTCCGATGTTTGCGGACGCAGAAACTGGAACTGGTTGGTGAAAGTCGGTCCAAATTCATAGATTTCGTCCACGTTGGCGAAACGGAAACTGCGACCTATCTTGCCATGCATCGCAAGACTGTCGTTCAGTTGCTGGCGTAGTCCTACATCATATGCATTACGGTTGGCAGAGAATGTAGAAGCTGGCGCGGCAGAGCCAAAGAATGCGCCGGGTGCTGCAGCATTGTAAGTGTCAGTGCCGTCCATGCGGATACGCTCATTGCGGAGTCCGGCCAAGAGGGTAGTCGC
>JBBQKX010000126.1:0-3765 GCA_038327315.1 Burkholderiales bacterium
GAACAAGCGACCCTTTGGCCGAATCACGACATGGCATTTTTTGAAACGCTTAAAAGATTCCCATCGTTCCATGAGTGAGCATGTATCGAACAGTGGTATGGGCGTAGGTGTGTAGAAGAATTTAGACATCCAACGGGTACAATTACGCCCCTGTAAACGCACAACTACTGACACAGATTTATGGCCGCAATTAATCAAGATAGCAATACAACCAAACACACCACGCGCATCTGTCTGATACGCCACGGTGAAACCGAATGGAATGCGAGTAAGCGCATACAAGGTCAGCTCGATGTCGAGCTGAATGCCAAGGGAGTGGCTCAGGCGGGGGCACTAGCTGAGGCTGCTCAGGACTACCAGTTTGCGGCGATCTATAGCAGCGACCTAATGCGTGCGGCTGAGACAGCGCGGCACTTAGCAGCGGGGCATGCGCTACAGATTGTCACCATGACAGACTTGCGTGAGCGTCATTTCGGCGACTTTCAAGGCTTGTTGAACAGCGAGGTGCAAGCGCGTTGGCCTGCCGAATTCGAGCGTTATCGCATGGGTGATTCGCAGTTTGATTTCTTCAGCGGCGAGGCGCTGCTGCCTTTCCAAAAACGTATCTTGAAGGTGTTCGAAGCTTTAGCCGCGAAGCATCGCGGTCAGCAGATCGCGGTGGTCACGCATGCGGGTGTGTTGGATGTGATCTACCGACAAGCGACTGGACGCTCGATAGAAGCAGCACGTGACTTTCCTATCCCCAATGCTGTATTGAATTGGTTTACCCATGACGCACAGGGTTGGCAAGTGACACATTGGGGTGGAGTAGCGGTTGGCAACGCGCTAGACGCAGTCGAATAAGACAGTTCTTACCGCTTAGCGATGCCAGGGAAACCCGGTATGCCTTGCAGATATTTCTCGCCGTGTACCTTGCTTTCGGTATGCATGAATTCCAAAAATGTCTTGGCCACCACCGAGAGTTGTCGTTCACGCGGATAAGCTAGATACCATTGCCTTTGTATCGGAAAACCCTCTACATCTAGGATCGCCAATTCGTTGCTGGTGCGCTCCAAAGCTAGTGTGTGTGCTGATAGCGCGGCGATACCCAGCCCACCCGCGACTGCTTGTTTGATCGCCTCGTTGCTCCCCAATTCCATCTTGATCTTGAGTTGCAATCCTCGATCTTTGAAGTATTGCTCGGTCGCTAGACGCGTGCCTGAGCCGGGTTCGCGCATTAGAAATCCCTCACGAGATAAACGCTCCGCGCTGATGGATTTCATCTTGGCGAGTGGATGATCTATATCTGCCAGCACCACCAGTGGATTTTCCATGAAGGGCTCTAGATGGATGTCCATATGCTCGGGAGGGCGGCCCAGTACGTAGAGATCATCTAGGTTCTCGTTCACTCGTTGCAGGATGCGCTCACGGTTGATGACGTTGAGTGTCACCTCTATGCCTGGGTAGCGGTGACTGAACATGCCCAGCATGCGCGGCACAAAATACTTGGCGGTGGTGATAATCGCCAAGCGTAATCGTCCCGCTTTGATGCCCTTCATTTCTGATAGCTGCATCTCAAAACGCGCCAAACCATCAAAGACTTCTCGGCAGGTTTTTAATAATTCTGTGCCGGTGTCAGTTAGAAATAATCGTTTTCCGACCTGTTCTATGAGGGGTTGCCCAACGATTTCGGTAAGCTGTTTTAGCTGTATGGAAACGGTAGGCTGGGTGGTATGCAATTCCTCTGCAGCCCTTGTGTAGCTTAGGTGTCGAGCCGCTGCTTCAAAGACTTTAAGCTGGCGCAAGGTGGCATTCTTCATCATTTGTGCAATTCCCCAGTCATTGATAAATATCTATGGTAACTATGGAAAAATACAATTTTTCTTAATGGTTGTCTATGCATATAGTTGCATCACGTTCAAACGAGCGAGAAGTTTTGCCGGTGGCAAGGCTGATGATTATCTAACTTTATGTGGGGGTAATAACCATGGCAGCAAAAAAGTATAGTGCCGGTGTTAAAGAATACCGTGAGACCTATTGGATGCCCAATTACACGCCAAAAGATACAGACATCTTGGCGTGTTTCAAAATCACTCCACAAGCGGGTGTGCCGCGCGAAGAGTTGGCTGCAGCGGTTGCGGCTGAGTCTTCTACAGGGACTTGGACCACAGTGTGGACCGACCTATTGACCGACTTGGATTACTACAAAGGTCGCGCATATCGCATCGAAGACGTACCCGGCGATGACACCTGCTTCTACGCATTTGTGGCTTACCCTATTGACCTGTTTGAAGAAGGTTCGATGGTCAACGTATTGACCTCTTTGGTCGGTAACGTTTTCGGCTTCAAGGCCTTGCGCGCATTGCGTTTGGAAGACATACGCTTCCCAATCGCTTACATCATGACTTGCGGTGGGCCACCACAAGGTATCCAAGTTGAACGCGACATCATGAACAAGTATGGCCGTCCATTGTTGGGATGCACGATTAAGCCGAAGTTGGGCTTGTCTGCGAAGAACTACGGTCGTGCGGTGTACGAATGCTTGCGCGGCGGTTTGGACTTCACCAAGGACGACGAGAACGTCAACAGTCAGCCCTTTATGCGTTGGCGCGCGCGTTTCGACTTCGTACAAGAAGCGATTGAAAAAGCGGAACGTGAAACCGGAGAGCGCAAGGGCCACTACCTGAACGTGACTGCGCCGACGCCTGAAATGATGTACGAACGTGCCGAGTATGCGAAAGAAATCGGTTCGCCTATCATCATGCACGATTACCTGACTGGCGGATTGACAGCCAACACAGGCTTGGCCAACTGGTGTCGTAAAAATGGCATGTTGTTGCACATCCACCGTGCGATGCACGCGGTGTTAGATCGTAATCCGCACCACGGTATCCACTTCCGCGTGTTGACTAAAGTATTGCGTTTGTCAGGTGGTGATCACCTGCACTCCGGCACGGTGGTGGGCAAGTTGGAGGGCGATCGCGCTTCGACCTTGGGTTGGATAGACATCATGCGTGACGAATTCATCAAGGAAGACCGCAGCCGTGGCATCTTCTTCGATCAAGACTGGGGCTCTATGCCTGGCGTGATTCCAGTTGCTTCTGGCGGTATCCATGTATGGCACATGCCTGCACTGGTGAACATCTTTGGTGACGACTCCGTGTTGCAATTTGGCGGCGGCACATTGGGTCACCCATGGGGTAATGCAGCAGGTGCTGCGGCTAACCGTGTGGCGTTGGAAGCTTGCGTAGAAGCACGTAACCAAGGTCGTGAACTGGAAAAAGAAGGCAAGGATATTTTGACCACTGCCGCTGCTTCCAGCCCAGAGCTGAAAATCGCGATGGAAACATGGAAAGAAATTAAGTTCGAATTTGACACAGTGGACAAACTGGACGTTGCGCATAAATAAGCAACAAGCAGCCGCGTCTAGACACGGTTGCACCAGCTAACAGCTAACTTAAAGGAAAATAAAATGAGCGAAATGCAAGATTACAAATCCCGCGTGTCTGATCCAGCTAGCCGCAAGTTCGAGACCTTCTCCTACCTGCCGGCAATGAGCGAAGACAATATCAACAAGCAAGTTAAATACCTTATCTCCAAGGGATTTAATCCGGCGATTGAACACACCGAGCCAGAGAACCTGATGGATAACTACTGGTATATGTGGAAGTTGCCGATGTTTGGTGAAACCGATGTGGCTAAGGTGGTAGCGGAAGCTGCTGCTTGCAGGAAGGCCAATCCGAACAACCATGTTCGCTTGGTCGGCTACGACAACTTCAAGCAAAG
>JBBQKX010000127.1:0-3757 GCA_038327315.1 Burkholderiales bacterium
AAACCAGATCATCACAGAGCGCCGCAACAAACTGGCCGCGATACGTCAGGCTGGTGTGGCCTTCCCTAACGATTTCGAACGCAAAAATTTGGCTGAAGCGCTACACAATGAGTTCGGCGAAAAAACACATGACGAGTTAGAGGCAATGCAGATTCCCGTCGCGGTCGCAGGCCGCATGATGCTAAAGCGCGTGATGGGCAAGGCCAGTTTCGCCACACTCCAGGACATGAGCGGTCGCATCCAGCTATTCATCAGCAACAACGATAGCGGTGAAGAAGTACACAACGCTTTCAAACATTACGACCTCGGCGACATCCTCGGTGCAGTGGGCGTGCTATTCAAAACCAAGACCGGCGAGCTTTCGATTCGTGTATCGCAAGTACGTTTGCTGACCAAGTCGTTGCGTCCGCTGCCTGAAAAATTCCACGGTCTGTCGGATCAAGAGCAGAAATATCGTCAGCGCTATCTTGATCTAATTACCAATCAAGATGCGCGCGAAGTGTTCAAAAAACGCACTAAGATCATTCAAGCGATACGCGAGTTCTTCATCCGTCACGACTACATGGAAGTCGAAACGCCGATGATGCACGCCATCCCTGGCGGCGCGTCCGCCAAGCCTTTCGAGACTCACCACAATGCGCTGGACATGAAGATGTATCTGCGTATCGCGCCTGAGTTGTATTTGAAGCGTCTGGTCGTGGGCGGCTTTGAGAAAGTGTTCGAGATCAACCGTAACTTCCGTAACGAAGGTCTGTCGACTCGCCACAATCCAGAATTCACCATGCTGGAATTCTACGAGGCGTATCGTGACTATCGTTACCTAATGGACTTCAGCGAACACCTGATACGCGAAGTGGCGATGAAGGTATTGGGCACGACGCTGATTAGCTATCAGGGCCGCGAACTTGATTTAGGCAAGCCTTTCCATCGCTTGACGATGGTGCAGGCGATTCAGAAATATCATCCGCAATTCACCACTGCACAACTCAATGACCGCGATTTCGTCGTGTCCGAATTGCAAGATCTGAAAGCCAAGTACAAACCAGAAGACGGTATTGGCGGCTTGCAGTTGTCCTTGTTCGAAGAGTTGGCCGAGACACAGTTGTTCGAACCGACCTTCATCATCGACTACCCTGTTGAAGTCTCACCATTGGCGCGTAGCAGCGACAACAATCCGCAGATTACGGAACGCTTTGAGTTGTTCGTAGTAGGTCGCGAATTGGCCAACGGCTTCTCCGAGTTGAACGATGCCGAAGACCAAGCTGCGCGCTTCGATGCGCAAGTCGCAGCTAAGGATGCGGGTGACGAAGAAGCGATGTTCAAGGACAACGATTATGTGCGTGCGCTGGAATACGGCCTGCCACCGACTGCAGGTGAAGGCATCGGCATAGACCGTCTTGTCATGTTGCTGACCGATGCGGCCAGCATTAGAGATGTGATTTTGTTCCCGCATATGCGCCCCGAATAATCAGGTCAATAAAAACGACTGCGCTCGGCATGACGGCGTTGCACAAGAACTCGAAATGCTCATTTACATATTTGTAAATTCCGCTTTCTCGTCCCTGCGCGCCTTGTCCTGCCTTCGCTCGCTACGTTTTTATTCGCCCTGTATGCCTTTTTGAGGATGCCTTAAAACCATGCTGACACCTGAACTCTCACAACGATTATTGCAGCAATATCCGATGCTGAGAGAACTCACGCCTGCACGCTTCAACGATCTGTTCGGGGCGCTGAAGCTAATGAACATCCCGTCCGGTACGGTGTTGTTCGATGAGAACCAAGCCTGTCAGGGTTTCCCTTTGGTGATGTCGGGCTGTGTGCGGGTCATCAAGTCCTCAGCCAATGGTCGCGAGTTGCAACTGTATCGCGTCAATAGCGGCGAGAGTTGCATCCTCACTAGCAGTTGTCTGCTCGGTCATACCAGCTATAAAGCGCGCGGCGTAGCAGACAGCGATGTCGAGATGCTGGCACTCTCCCCTGCTACGTTTAATGTGCTGATGGATGAATTGCCTTCTTTCCGTGATTACATCTTCGCTCTATTCTCAGACCGCATGACAGATTTGATGGAGCTGGTCTCGGCGGTGGCTTTCCAGAAATTGGATCAACGTTTAGCAGTGTTGCTACTCAGCAAACCCACTCCCTTACGCAGCACCCATCAAGCAATCGCGGATGAATTGGGTAGTGCACGCGAGATCGTCAGTCGTTTGCTCAAGAGCTTTGCCGAACAAGGTTGGGTCAAACTGGGACGCGAGCAAATCGATATTGTCGATGCCGTCGCACTGAAAAAATTCTCCGCTCTGTAACCTTCCTCACAGACACATCGCAGTAGGCTTCACTATCCTGCACGCTCTTAAAAACCACACAGGATATCCCTCATGAACGCAAAACTTCTCAGCATCATCGCCATCGTACTTTGGCTCGCTACCATTGCTGTCGCTGCAACTTTTTTCGTGCGTGGCAATACGGCTCAGGGTACGGATGGACGTACTGCCGTCGTGCTGAGTGCCTCAGAAAGAGATTTGGTATTAGGAGAGATGCGCGGCCTCTTGACTACCGTGCATGATGTGCTGGAAGGTCTGAACAAGAATGATATGGAACAAGTCGCCGCAGCCGCCACTCGCTCCGGCATGGGCTCGGCAGCTGACGTCAATCCTGCACTGATGGCAAAGCTACCGTTGGCATTTAAATCATTAGGGATGAGCGTGCATCACGACATGGATGCATTAGCGGCAGCCGCCAAACAAGGCAAGTCTGCAGCCGAGCTGCAGACTATGCTGACCGAAACGATGGGTAAATGTCTGGGTTGTCACGCTTCATGGCAATTGCAGACCGCGAACTAGTCAGCCAGCAACGCGCGCATATTCTGTTGGTTAGGCTGGTACACCACGCCACGTTCGGTGATGAGTGCTGTCACCAGCCTAGCGGGGGTGACATCAAAGCCATAGTTGGCTACGGCTGAACCAACTGGCGTGACGCGCACTGTTTGAATATGACCGTCATCCGTCATACCGCTGATATGACTCACTTCACTCGCTGCACGCTCTTCTATTGGAATCTCACGCACACCGTCTTGCAGCGTCCAGTCTATGGTCGGTGTGGGTAAGGCGACGAAGAACGGTACGCCGTTGTCATAGGCCGCAAGTGCCTTGAGATACGTGCCAATCTTGTTGCACACATCGCCACGTGCGGTCACTCGATCACAACCAACGATGGCCATATCTACCATTTCGTGCTGCATCAAATGCCCCCCCACGTTATCGGCAATGACCGTGTGCGGCACACCATGTTGAGCCAGCTCCCATGCGGTCAAACTTGCGCCCTGATTGCGCGGACGTGTCTCATCGACCCACACATGCAGAGGGATGCCCGCCTCCACGGCGGCATAGATGGGCGCAAGCGCTGTACCCCAATCGACCGTCGCTAACCAGCCAGCGTTGCAATGCGTGAGGATGTTGACCATCGTATTTTTGCGCAGATGAATTTCACGAATAATGTCGCAACCATGTCTACCGATTTCTTTGTTAATCGCCACATCTTCTTCGGCGATACGGCCTGCTTCCAACCAAGCCGCCATCGCTCTATTTTCTACTGCCAGCGGCGCGAGCACGTCACGCATACGTTCCACACCCCAACGCAGATTTACAGCAGTCGGACGTGCTGCCAGCAGCATGTCGCAAGTCGCTTTAAGTGCCGCATCACTAGCGTGATGATTCATAGACAAGGCCACGCCATACGCCGCCGTCACACCGATCAAAGG
>JBBQKX010000128.1:0-3671 GCA_038327315.1 Burkholderiales bacterium
ACCTTGCTCGCCCCCACGCGTGGCGCATCGGCTTTGGCGTAGCTATAGCGCATATCGATGCGCAAACCCTCGTCATGCCCCAAGCCTTGAGTATCCCAATGTGTATTCACTGCACAAAATGAAGAACCACATCCTGCATACGCGCTAGTAGCAGCACTAAAAAGTGCAACAAAAAGCAACTCACGTCTCATTTTTCATCCCCAATATCACAAGCACGAATTGTAATCAGGATCACGCATTCACCCTGCGGCATTTTGTCGCAGACTCGTCGCGCTTAGTGATGTACACGGCTATCGGTTATGCTGAGCGGGTTTTGCATACATCAAGTAGCTATATGGATACACCCATCAAAACTCACGGCATCGCACTGCTAGCAGGCGCTATCTGTGTATTCGGATTCGCCCCCTACAGCCTTTACCCGCTGCCTATACTTGCGCTCTCTACCTTATTTATTCTTTGGCAACGGGCAGTAACACCCATGGCTGCGACCAAAGTCGGCTTCTGGTTCGGACTGGGCTTATTCTCATCGGGTATCAGCTGGATCTATGTCGCCTTGCATGATTATGGCGATATGCCTATGTGGTTGGCACTGCCAGCGACCCTGTTGTTTGCTGCTTTTTTGGCCCTACTCCCAGCACTAGCGGGTTATCTGCAAGCACGCTTGCTAGCTTCTAATCGCGTACGTTTGTTGATGGTCATGCCCGCCATCGGGGTCGCAGTGGAAAGTCTGCGCGGCTACTTGTTCACGGGCTTCCCTTGGCTGACGTTCGGCTATGCACACAGCGACAGTCCCTTGGCCGGCTATGCTCCGCTACTCGGTGTGTATGGTGTCTCCTTGATCGCTGCGATGTGCGCAGGCATGCTGGCATTGCTCTGGCAATTTCGCTGGAACACCCAAGGAAAAATTATCGCTACCCTCTTGATCGTTGTGTTGTTATCAGGAGAGATGTTGCGTAGCGTGGCATGGACTCAGCCGCAGGGCGCGCCTTTCAGTGTGGCTTTGTTGCAAGGCAACATCGCTCAAGACATCAAATTCAATGAAGACGCTTTGGTCGGCACGCTGGAAACCTATCGGCGCCAGATCCTCGCAAGCAATGCACGTCTGACCGTGTTACCCGAGTCTGCTTTTCCTTTGTTGCGTCAAGAAGTTCCGCCCTACCTGATCACCAGTTTGCGCGAGCATGCCAAGTCCAATGCGGGCGATATTTTGATAGGTTCATTCGAGCGCGATAACCGCAACTACTACAACAGCGTGTTCGTAGTCGGTAGTTCGGAGAACGCTTTTGCGGCTGACTTACATTACCGTAAACAGCACCTCGTGCCCTTTGGCGAATTCATTCCACTGCGCCCACTGCTGGCATGGTTCATCAACGGCGTGCTCGACATCCCCATGGGGGATCTCACCAGCGGCGGCACACATCAACCGCCATTGGCAATCGCGGGACAACAAGTGGCAGTGAATATCTGCTATGAGGACGTGTTCGGCGAAGAGATTATCAATGCACTACCTCAAGCTACCGTGCTAGTGAACGTGACCAACGATGCTTGGTATGGGCATTCTTGGGCCGCCGTGCAGCACAACCAGATTTCACAATTGCGAGCCTTGGAAAGCGGCCGCATGATGTTGCGCGCTACCAATACCGGCGTCACCTCAATCATCAGCACCCAAGGGAAAGTCTTGCAGCAATTGCCACAACATGAAGAAGGCGTACTGATAGGCATGGCTCAGGGATACAGCGGTAGCACACCCTATGTGCGCTGGGGCAATACTGCGGTGTTCTTGCTGATTGCGCTGATGCTGGGTTTAGCTTGGCGGCTGCGTAGAACAAACACCAATGGAGTTGCAAATTGAGCTGGTGTTGCTATCTGTTGCGTTGCGCGGACGAAACTTTATATTGCGGCATCAGCAACGATATTGAGAAAAGACTTGCCGCACACAATGCAGGCACAGCAGCAAAATACACACGCATACGCACACCCGTGGAACTAGCCTACTTGGAGTCATGCTCAGATCGCTCAAGTGCATCCAAGCGCGAAGCAGAGATCAAACGGTTATCGAGAGCAGCGAAAATTAAATTGATTACACAGCACTGCTCCTCCGCTTAGCACTGCTCCCAATTGCAGATAAGGAAAGACCCACAACTTACGTCCCGTCATCACGCAGACGCTTCATCCCAGCACCGGAAATAACCCGCGCAAACCCCCAGCGATGAATTCGACTGCGATGGCTGCGAGCAGCAGCCCCATCAGGCGTGAAACAACATTGCTGCCGATCTTGCCCAAGCGTTGCGAGACCCAAGGTGCGGCCAAAAATGTCAGCCAAACCGTCAGACTCAGAAGCACCAAGATCAAGGCCATCACCGCGTAATGCCCTGCGCTGCTGGCTTTGTGCGCATCGACGATGACAGTACTGATTGCCCCTGGCCCCGCCAATAATGGGGTGGACAGTGGAACGATGGCCACCGAGGAAGTCGCATCGTTATCCGCTAGATCTTCGTTTGCCAACTTAGATTTATCCACCATCAGCATATTGATCGCCATCAACAAGATAAGGATGCCACCGGCGGTGCGGAAAGAATGGATGCTGATACCAAAGAATTCTAGTATCAGCTCACCCGACACCAGAGCGACCAAGAGGATGACCAGCACAGAAAATGAAGCGATACGCCCCACTCGTTCGCGCTTCTGTGCCGACAAGCCTGCGGTGAAGGCAATGATGATAGGGATGATACCCACCGGATCGACGATGGCAAAAAGGCTGATAAAAATCTTACTGTATTCGGTAAAGTCCAGCATATGCCCTCGTCACACCCAGATAGGCGCGTTCTAATTGAACAACAGGTTGGGCAGGAACAATGTGATCTGCGGTATGTAAGTGATGATCATGAGGAACACCAACAACACCATTAACCATGGCAAAGCTGCCCGCGTCACCTCCATGATACTCATGTTGGTGATACCGCTGGTCACAAACAGGTTCAGACCAACCGGTGGTGTCACCATACCGATCTCCATGTTAATCACCATGATGATCCCCAGATGTATGGGATCTATACCTAAGTGTGTGGCAATGGGGAAGAAGATGGGCGCCAAGATCAAAATGATACCGGTAGGCTCCATAAAGTTACCTGCCACCAACAGGATGACATTGACCACCAGCAGGAACATCCAAGGCGCCATACCAAAGGCTACGATGTGTTCCGCAATCGTCTGTGGGATGCGCTCGGTGGTGAGCACATGTGCGAACAACATGGCATTCGCGACGATAAACATCAGCATCACCGTGGTACGGCTGGCATCCACGAACACCTGTGGTAATTGACTGAACTTCAGATCCTTATAAATGAATACCGCAACGAATAAAGCATAGACGGCAGAGACTGCGGCAGCCTCAGTCGGGGTGAACACCCCGCCATAGATACCGCCCATGATGATGACCAGCAAGGCCAGCCCCCACATGGATTGCCTGAACTTCACCAATACCGCACCCAGACTCTCACGGGGTTTAGGTTGTATATCCAGCTTCTTGACCCGCCAATGCACGGCGAGCATCAGCATCAAGCCCAGCATAATTCCGGGTATCACACCCGCCATGAACATACGACCCACCGACACATCCGTCACAGCGGCATACACCACCATCACGATGGAAGGAGGGATCAAGATGCCCA
>JBBQKX010000129.1:0-3536 GCA_038327315.1 Burkholderiales bacterium
ATCATATGCATTACGGTTGGCAGAGAATGTAGAAGCTGGCGCGGCAGAGCCAAAGAATGCGCCGGGTGCTGCAGCATTGTAAGTGTCAGTGCCGTCCATGCGGATACGCTCATTGCGGAGTCCGGCCAAGAGGGTAGTCGCCGCACTTAGATGCGTGGTGTTCTGCAAATAGATCGCGTCGTTACGCTGCTGCATGTTGATGTTGTTGATAGGTTGAGCGATGTTAGCGGGGGCATTCGAGATGCGCTGTACATAGTTCCAGCGATGCATATCCACGCCGAGAACCAATGAGCTCTCGCCGCCCAACTGATGTGGGATGCGCACGCGAGGTGTGAATGAGGTCACGGCAAGGTCGCCATCCCTATAATTGGGGAAGCCGCCGAAATCAAAATAGGACTTCTGATTCTTGGTGCGATGTGCAGCACCAATATCTAAGTCAGCCTCACCCAAGCTTTGTTGCCAATCCAAGGCAAATTGGCTGCCATCCCTACTTGAATAGTCCAGAGGGGTGGATGTGCCGCGCGGGTCTGTCGCAACTTGGTCTTGGCCTAATGCGGGCTGTACGGTACGCGCACCGGGTAACCGTGTGGTTTGACTATCTAAACCTAGTTTGAAACTGAGCTCGCCGATTTCGTTCAGCCAGCGCATCGTGGCTTGTGCATCTGACTGGTCATTAGCATTGTTGGCGCGATAGCCGTTCGAGTGGAGTTTGCTCACCGTCACATCTACGCCGACTACACCCGTGAAATAGCTGCCGTTGGCCTGTAATTCCTGTGTGCCGTAACTGCCTGCGCGGGCGCTGACTTGGCCGCTAGCCCCTTCGTGTGAAGGGTTGCGAGTAATGATGTTGATGACGCCACCAGTTGCCCCGTCGCCATACATCACCGCGCCGCTGCCGCGCAGTATCTCGATACGCTCAATTGACGCGAAGGGTATCGCGGACCATTGCGCGCCAGATAGATCGGGGTCGCTGATACGACGTCCGTCCAGCAAAATTAGGGTGTTCTGTCCTGCAGTCGCGCCCATGCCGCGCATGTCTAAGCTGGCAGAAGTTGCGTTATTGCCAAAAAAATCGCGGCTGGCGATACCCGCTTGTTCGGAAAGTAGCTCTGGTAAGGTGCGCGCGCTACTTTGTTGTATATCAGTTTGCGTGATAACCGTGACATTGATAGGTTTGTCGCTAGCCTTGTCTTTAAAGCGTGTCGCAGTCACGACGACTTCATCAAGTGTGGCTGTAGCAGCATGTGCCACAGGGGTAAGCCCGCACAGAATGGCGGTGAGTAACGGTGATATCTTCATGGTGGTCTTCCTGAGTCAATTCCTAGCGTCCCCGCTGGAATACTTAAAAATTCAGGAAATGAGGAGGGGCTGTTGCAGACAGAAACGTCGGACCGGAAAGTAGGATGACGCGTTAGATCTGTCCATGCGCCTCCCGCAGCATTTCCTGAAGCTGACTTTTAGGCCGGTATCCGGGCTCGCAAGTCTTGCTTCATCACCTTCCCATGCTATGCACAGTGGTATCTCGATGAAGCCGCACTTACTTACCGTTGCGGGGGCAGCACAGGTGTCGCACCTGTTTCCCGTTTAACTACGTGACATGCATCACGTAGCACCTGAAAGCGGGGCGCACCATATCACACGGCATATACACGTACAACTTATGTTGATTACAAATTGCTTCTACAAAATACGCTTACCATTTGACTTGTCAGCATTTTTTAAACTATAGTCGGACGATGGAAAATCAATTACGCGCCTTAGAATCCAAACTTGAGCTGCTAATCTCTATCAGTGGTAAGTTGCGCGCGGAAAATCATCAACTACGTCAAGACTTGGCGCATAGCCAGAGCAGCAATCGTCAGTTGGCAGATAAGATGGACGCGGCTAAGGCGCGTCTGGAGAAGTTGCTTGAGAAACTACCGGATGAAGCTGCATGAGTGAGCCGATAAAATCAACCAAGACCAAACAGTTGGATATCAAGCTGCTGGATAAAGAGTTGCGTGTCGCATGTCCCGAAGAAGAGCGCGGCGAATTGCTGGATGCGGTCGCTTATCTGGACAAGAAGATGCGTGAAATCCGTGATTCAGGCAAGATTGCCAGCACTGAACGCATCGCTTTAATGGCGGCGCTCAACATCACACACGAATTACTCAAAACTAAAGTTGGGCGAGGCTTTGACCTTGCCGACTTTGCGCGTAGAATGGACACCATGCAGGCAGCGATAGATACGGCGTTAGCCGAACAAGAAAAGCTGTTTTGAGTTGTGCCCTGCGGTGCTCGACAGATCCATAATTCTTTGAACCAATAAGCTTTGCTTAAGGTTGCGACCTTTGAAACCGCTGTTGTGAATGTCCCTTGTGGATATACCTGATGCGACTTGGAAGCAACCCTCTTGAACTCAGGTTCAAGATGTTGGGTCACCGGCACAGGCGGGGTACTTATTTCTAGTGCGACCTTACGAGGTCGCACTTTTTCTTTGCGGGATAGATATGCGCTATTGGCTGATGAAATCTGAACCTGGGGATGTCAGCATTGACGACCTCGCGAATTTCCAAAATCAAACTGTGGCTTGGTACGGTGTGCGCAATTATCAAGCGAGGAATTTCATGCGTGACCAGATGAAGGTCGGCGATGGCGTGTTGTTCTATCACTCCAACTGTAAAGTGCCAGGCATCGCAGGTATTGCGCACGTGAGTAGCGTGGCGTATCCAGATGCAACCCAGTTTGACGCAAAAAATAAATACTTCGATCCCAAAGCTACGCAGGAGACACCGCGTTGGTTCAACGTGGACGTGCAGTTAGTGAAGAAAATCACCCTCATCACGTTGGAAGTGATGCGTATGTATCCCGAGTTGGCGAATATGCGCACCCTGCAAAAAGGTAATCGGTTGTCTATCACACCGGTAGATCCTGCAGAGTGGAAATTCATTCTGCAACACCTCGTGGGTGTATAGCTTGGAGTGGTATCCCGCTTATCTGTTGTTAGGCGCGCTGGCCGGATTCTTGGGTGGCCTATTTGGTATCGGTGGCGGAACCATACTTGTGCCATTGTTGTTGTGGATGTTTGATTCGCAACACTTCCCCGCTGAACACACCATGCACATGGCATTGGGGACGAGCATGGCGGTGATCGTATTCACGGCCATGGCCAGCATGCGTAAACATCACCAACACGGTGCTGTGAACTGGACTGTAGTGCGTAGTATCACGCCAGGCATCTTGTTGGGTACGGCGCTAGGTGCAATCTCCGCCGCCATCATTCCAGCGCACGGATTGAGCTTATTGTTTGCCTTCTTTGTTTACTTTGCTGCACTGCAGATACTTCTGGGTCTACGCCCCCAAGCCGCACGGCAGTTGCCCGCATGGAAGGGCATGAGTCTGATGGGTGTGTTCACCGGTTGGCTGAGCAGCCTAGTCTCCATCGGTGGCGGCACGTTAGTTATTCCTTTCTTGGTCTGGTGTAACGTCCCACTACGACACGCGATCGGCACCTCTTCCGCAATCGGACTGCCTGTCGCTTTGGGCGGCAGCTTGGG
>JBBQKX010000130.1:0-3534 GCA_038327315.1 Burkholderiales bacterium
CTGACAAATGGACTGAGTGACTTGCCTGTTGCCAATCCCGAAGTAAGAGCGGAGTTGGATGAAGTCATCGCAACACATGGAATCCAGTATCTGCATGCCCAGCTCGCGCTTGTCGACACAGCTACCGCCGCACGTCTGTCACCAAATGACACTCAGCGCATACAACGCGCCATGGAGATATATAGGCTCACTGGTAAGCCGATGTCGGAACACTTACTACACAAACCCGAGGTTGCGCTGCCCTACGATGTGCTCAATATCGCCTTCATGCCCAGTGACCGCCACGCGTTGCATCAGCGCATCGCGACGCGCTTCGAGCAGATGATGAAACACGGATTATTGGATGAAGTGCGACAGCTGCGTGCTCAATACGACTTGAATCCCGAACTGCCATCCATGCGTTGCGTGGGGTATCGACAAGCTTGGCAATATCTGGAAGGTGAGATCGACGAAGAGCAACTAATGGCAACCGGCTTAGCCGCAACGCGTCAGTTAGCTAAACGACAGATCACTTGGTTACGCTCCACTCCTGACAAAATAGAGATCGACTGTTTCTCCGAGCAACTAACGCAACAAGTTCGACTTGCAATCAGTCGTATCATTTAGTCCTCATCACGCCTACGGGATGGATGTTCAGAGTCAAATCTGCGCTCAGCCTCGTTCAAATGACCCACCAAAACATGCGATACCAGATTCACGCCTATACCACCGAATACGATAGGAATCAGGTAGAGCGCCATGGAAAGCTCGGATGAAAACAACCTGTCATCAAAAGCAGACAAAGTTGATTTGGCATGTCGAGCGAGTGATTGCAGCAGATAGACATCCACGCCAGACAGCAAAATCAGGAGAAAGGCGAAGAACAGCACTGAAGATCGTGAGATTGCGCGTATCTTGAGCAGAAACACATAGATTGCTACAGGAATAACCACTGAGGTTGCAATCAACATCAGAAACTCCATTTCGAAGAACACGGACTCCTTCATACCCTGCCCACCCCAAATACCATCAACTGATCTGTGAGACCACGGCACCGCGTTCAGCAGCAGCAAGTTGCAAAGCTTCCATTAGCGTGCCATCAACAACGGGGTTATAGGCATTACTAGCTTGGTGTCTATTCAACTCCGGTTGTGAAAATGTCGTGATGGTCTTGATGTCCTCTTGACCGCTGACGGGTGCAGTCGCCTGAAAATACAACATGCTGTCCAAGAGCGTCATCGCCAGCAGGTAATGGTCAGAGCCGTGTGCACGCACATCCTTATCTTGCACAGTCAAATAATGAGTACGCGAGTTGCCGGCATTCCTTTGCTGCGCATCCAACTTACCTGACATATTGTCCAATAGAGGTTGTGCAAGATTAATCTTAGGCGCCAACAGCGCCGAAAATTTACCAACCTTATTGATAGTCAGTGGGTTTTCCAGAGGTTCGGTCTTGCCTGGGCGAAAATAAGCCAACAGCAGCAAGGTGACGGTGACGATGGTAATGGTTTCTATCATGATATTTCCTAATAAATTATTCCGAGTAACAGCAATCGCAACCTATGTGTGATTGAGTAACTCGAATAGACACTATTTACTGATGTTTTCTAAGGCATAAATAAGTTCTACTGCCAATACCATGATGGTATATAGTTTGAAGCCTGAGAAGTTAGGTTACTACTAGCCAAGTTATAAAACTAACACAACTAATTTACATCAATCTAGATGAACTTTTATCTTTCGATAATATTTATTTACAACAACACCATGCTGAGACGACCTAGATGATCAAAAAAATACCCGTGCATGAAATTCGACAAGGCATGTATATACAAGAGCTTTGCGGAAGCTGGATGGATCATCCGTTTTGGAAGAAGTCTTTTTTGCTTGAGCGTCCTGAAGATCTAAAGACACTGCAAAACTGCGGTATACAAGAGATTTACATTGATACGGATAAGGGCTTGGACATCCTTAAGCAATCAGATGTCATCTCCTTGCAAGATGAGCAAGAGAAGATAGAAAACGCGCTCAAAAATATCCCGCTTCACAAGAGCAAAGTAATCCCTAAGGTCAGTATGCACGACGAATTAGATCGTGCGCGCAAGCTGCAATCAAAAAGCAAAGCGGCTGTGCACTCCATGTTCCAAGAGGCTCGCATGGGCAATGCCATGAAGATCAGTGATGCTGAGCCTTTGGTGGATGAAATCAATCTGTCTATTTCGCGCAATCCAGAAGCTTTTTTAAACATCTCACGCTTGAAGAACGTGGACGATTACACCTATCTGCATTCCGTCGCCGTTTGTGCATTGATGATTGCCCTCGGCAAACAGTTAGGGTTGGACGAAAAACAAATCAAAAATGTGGGTATCGCTGGATTGCTACACGATGTGGGCAAGATGATGGTGCCCGCCGAAATACTCAACAAGCCGGGTAAATTAACAGATGAGGAATTCGAAATCATCAAGACACACCCACGCAAAGGCTGGGAGGTACTTAAACTGACAGAAGGTGCGAACGAAGTCGCACTCGATGTGTGCCTGCATCACCATGAAAAGGTAAACGGCAAAGGCTACCCCGAGAATGTATCTGGTGATGACTTGACGCTACATGCCCGTATGGGCGCAGTGTGCGATGTATACGATGCACTAACCTCCAACCGTTGCTACAAGAACGGCTGGGAGCCTGCCGAGGCCATACGCAAGATGGCGGAATGGAAAGATGGTCACTTTGACGAAACAGTGTTTCATGCCTTCGTCAAAACCATCGGCATCTACCCTTCTGGAACACTGGTGAAACTCAAGAGTGGACGTCTCGCGGTCGTGGTACAACAATCCGAAACGAGTTTACTTAAACCCTTGGTCAAGGCATTCTTTTCAACCAAGTCTAATGAACCATTCGCTCCTGAGATGATAGATATAAATAAATCACAGGAAAGTATTACCAGCATAGAGGACCCCGGCAAATGGGGCTTTGACCTCAAGTCATTGTCTGGGTTCTGAGTTTAGTCACTCATAGATACTGAATTAAAAAGTTAGGCTTTCTCAATCCCAATCTCTTGATCACTGCTGAACAAACCTTTGAGCTTCTCGTTCAGATCATCAACAAAAGTAAATACCACTGGCACCACGAATAGACTGATGATAGTAGAAGTGATCAAGCCGCCTATCACCGCAGTCGCCATTGGCATACGGAAGCTGGGGTCCGCACCCAAACCCATCGCAATCGGCAACATACCCGCACCCATTGCGATAGTCGTCATCACGATGGGTCGTGCGCGTTTGTTACACGCATCCAACAAAGCCTCCAAACGATTCATCCCAAAATCGCGGCGCGCCATGATGGCGTACTCCACCAACAAAATTGAATTCTTGGTAACGATACCCATCAGCATCAGCAGACCGATCAAGGAAGGCATAGAGAAGCTACTATGCGTGACCAGCAATGCCACGAAGGCGCCACCAAAAGCGAAAGGCAGAGCGGCCAAAATGGTGACTGGTTGCAAGAAGTCTTTAAACAACAGCACCAGCACGATGTAGACGCACATCACCCCCGTGA
>JBBQKX010000131.1:0-3190 GCA_038327315.1 Burkholderiales bacterium
TAAGACGGTTCCCTTAGCCACGCCCTTGGCAGGCATGAACCATGCATTGAGCATGGTGCCATCTTGCGCAGGGAAGTATTCATTTTCGTATGCGACCCCCACTCGGTCTGGCGTGTCTATGAGCTGGTGATGCGGCTGAAAAAAAACTTGCGTACAACCCGTCAGCACAATCATCAACGTCATCAAAAGGACTAAAGCGAATCTGCGCATCTTAGAAGTACACCATCAATGACAAGTTGGCGGCATTATTAGATTGTTGCAATTCCCTTATACGCATGACATCTGCACGCACGGCAACATCTCGTCCCAATGTGATGCGCTGCTCCAACCCCATGCTCAGTGCTGTATCAGTTTGACCGCTAAAATAGCGTATCGCTTTGACATATGGGTGTGCGCGCCAACGCTCAGTCACATCCAGATAACTGCCTGTGCTGGCTCCCATACCGAGCGCATATCCGGAACGCAGCGCACTATTGGAACGCACACTACTTTCCATGAAGGCATAGCTGAGCGCACGATCTGCGCTGTCGCTCCAAGCAGCGCCCATCCCGCCATCTATAGATAAGGCCAGTGGCTCACTCCCATTCACCGCACGCGTACGCTGCCAGCCCGCACTGACTTTCCATGAGGTTGAGTGAAAGAACTCATCACGTGGTGCCAACGACAAGATACTGACCGGCGTAAAGCGCTCCAGGCGTGTCGGTGACTTGTCGTAATGTCGCATTGCCATACTGAAGAATTCGATCTCAGCACCGCGCACATAAGCAGCGTCGTCATCCATCAGATCATGATATGTGCCGCGTAGTTGTAGCTCCTGATAGTTCTGGTTACCGCGACGCCCCACACCCAGCATCACACGCGAGGAGCGATGCCCCTGATCGGGCGATGCCTTGGGTGTCCTCACTTGCAAGGGTGGCGAGATGTAATCGATACGGCTACGTGCTTGCTGGAGTTGACGTGTCAACGCTGCACTATCCGCCACATCCTTATGTCCAGTGACTGAGCGGTAAGTAACATAGTCCAAACTTGTTTCCAGCGCCGCAGCGGCATCCAAGGTGGGTAACTCATCAGCTTCACTGACCGCGCGTTGACCTAGACTGATGTCATGTACCAGGGCTCGCTGCGCGGAGCTCATACCTGTCAAACGTTGGTGCAACAAAGTCGCGGTGGAGGGTCGATATACCTTACGCTCGACTAGGCCAGGATAAGCACTGATCACACTCACCGTGTCTGAAGGGATGGCACTCAAAGGAAACGACTGCGTGAACTCGAATTCCGGCCTAGCCACCTGTAACAAACCGAGTAAATGATAGGCACAGTTCTCGTCGAAAAAGAAATAATCGAAGTATTGTGGCCCCATTTCCCATGCATGCATCAGCACCCTATCGACTTCTTGCTGACTTAGCCGCAACTGATATTCCCACAAGTCACGATTCTCGGAATCACTGTATTCACGCACCTTGGCGTAATAAGGCAAGATCGAATACGTTCCAGGATAACCACCAAACAATCCATTCACAGCGAAGGCTAAGCCATTGGTCTCCGTAGTGTTGGCCGCGAAGCTTATCGAATACGCCAGCAAGCGGGTTTGTTCATCCTGATCCTTGGCGTCGACCCGCAACAAAGTATGGCCGTACATGGAGGATGGACTGTTCAAATAAGCAGCAGCAAACACCATCGTCAGCCCTGCGGGGTTCAAGGTCTCATGCCACTGTGCATAGCGCGGACAACTGCGTGGCATCATGCGCTCGGGATCAAACTTGAGCACACTGTTCAACCAGCTATAACGCGCAATGAAGGCACACTGTGGGTTTTGCACCTCATTGGTTTCCAATGTGTCATCGAAGAAATGCACTAGGGTCGCATCAAGTTCCGCTTGAGCGTCGGCCTTACCCTGTGCGGCAAGGTAAAAGGAAGGACTATCTATTTGCCCCTCATAACCTGACCGCAGAAATCTAGGGGCGTAATGCAATAATTTTCGCCACTCAGGTTGTTCTGCAAGATGGAGTCGCCGTGTATCTGCCTGCAGTTGGGCTAGATAGGCATTATCAACCTGACCTATCGCCGACAACGGCGACAGTAACAATGCCAGCAAAGTCAGTGCTCTCAACATAAAAGTCATACAGGAATCACGTCCATAAAAAAACCCAGTAGTAAGACCACTGGGTTTCGTCAGCCTACAGCTATTTAAAGCGCAGCTTGATAGTGCGAGAGTTGTGCATCAGATGCCAGCACTTCGCGCAAAGATACCATGATCTGCTTGGAATCCGCATTATCACTGGAGAATATGCTAGCCATATTTTCCTTAGTCACACGATTGAAAGCAGCTTGATCCTTACCTTCGATACCGATCAGGTGCGACAAAGAAGCCAAAGTCTCACCACTACCCACGGACATATCACGCGCCAATTGCTGTTTATTGGTCTCGATGAACATCGCGGTCTTCATGCTGGAACGAACAGTACCATCCTGAGTACAACCCAGCGTACCTGTCGAAATACCGAAAGTCTGGTTACCAAAAGAACCATTGGTGGTCGCTGCCAAAACTTGGGGAGCAACGCCAGATTGGTTCTTGAAGATCATGGAGCCAACACCGCAACCACCGACGTTATCTTGACCAGCGAATGCCGCTGTTGGCAAAGCTATAACTAAAGACAAAACTGTAATGATTTTCTTCATATTCACTCCCCTATAGGATTAGAAAAACTTCGGATGCGGTCCTTATAAAAATCAAAGAACGCGGTGAGACTTATACCGCGTGCGTTTCAAACTTGTCAATTCAGAAAAGTAACTAGGCTTCAAGCCTTAGTAAACTACTCGTATATACCTAGATTATAGCCACGCATTGAGCAGCATCTTGGTAGCCAGCAACAGCAGCAACACCGCAAATGCTTTGCGCAGCGCATCCAAAGGCAAATGATGTGCAGCTTTGGCACCTATTGAAGCGAAACTAACGCTTGCCAGTGCGACCCACAACATCGCGGGCAAATAGATGTAGCCCAGATGTGGCTCCGGCATCTCGCTCACATGACTGCCGATCAATATATAACCCAAGCTGCCGCCCAAAGCGACAGGCAGTCCGATTGCGGAAGAGGTGCCGATCGCGTGTCGTAGTGGGACGTTACACCAGACCAAGAAAGGAATAACTAACGTGCCGCCACCGATGGAGACTAGGCTGCTCAGCCAACCG
>JBBQKX010000132.1:0-2964 GCA_038327315.1 Burkholderiales bacterium
CGCGTTATGCTCAACAGCGCGGAAAAGTCTGGGGCTGGAAGCAAGGAGCAACGGTGTCGCTGGCGGCATTTTTACTGGTGGGTGGCGCATATCTTACGTCATCTCGACTGCATGAGAGGGTGAGCCTAGTCGTGCAAGAGGTTCAAGCATGGCAGCCTAATCAAGAGAATCAAGGATCGTCTTCAGGCACACGTTTGAACTTTTACTACAATGCGGTACAAATCTTTGCAAAACATCCTCTATTGGGTGTGGGTACCGGTGGGTTCGAGGCTGCATTTACTGAGCAGATTAAAGATACAGATTTACTCACGACGCCCAACCCACATAACGAGTATCTTTTGATCGCCTCGCAAACTGGCATCCTAGGATTGTTATTGTTGTTGTATCTGTTCTATACCGTTTGGCGCACTGCACCAAGCTTGGAAAGCAACTATTTACAGGATGCGGCGCGAGGTTTGGTGGTGGCATATATGATCAATTGCGCACTTAATTCGGCCATACATGACCATGCAGATGGTTTGTTCTTCGCTTGGATGGTGGCACTCTTGTTCAGCGGCATCAGCGCGAAACAGCATGCATAAGCTCTCGGTTATCATCATTACAAAGAATGAAATCCAGAATATTCGAGCATGCTTGGAGTCTGTATCTTGGGCGGATGAGGTCATCGTGGTCGATTCGGGGAGTGAGGATGGAACGCCAGACGTGTGCCGTGCATTGGGTGCGCGCGTTTATGTGCATGATTGGCCGGGTTTCGGTATACAGAAAAATCGCGCGCTAGCTTACGCGCAACATGACTGGGTGTTGTCACTTGATGCGGATGAACGTGTGACGGCTGAGGTGCGCACTGAAATCGAGTCGGCGATAAACGCTGACAAGGATGGCTATTACCTACCAAGGTTGTCGCAATTTTGTGGCCGCTTTATCCACCATTGCGGCTGGTATCCAGACTATGTGTTGCGTTTATTCAAACGTACTAAGGCGCGCTTCACTGAAGATATAGTACACGAGCAAGTATTGCTGCAAGGCCTAAGTGGCTTTCTGAAGGCGCCACTGCTGCACTACACATACTTGGATGCTACGGATGTAGAACGCAAAACTGTGCAATATGCGACGGCAGGAGCTCAGCAAAGTTATCTGCGCGGGAAGCGTGCTCATATATGGGACGCGCCATTGCGTGGCGCTTGGGCATTTATCCGTACTTTGTTGCTACGAGCAGGTTTTCTGGACGGCATCGCAGGCTATCGTATCGCCTGTATGAATGGCAGAACTACCTATTTGAAATATCGGATTTTACGCAGCCTCGCGCAAAACGACTAAGACAATCGCCGCTTCAAGGTACTCCTAAAGACCTCTCTGCGCAGTTCACTTGTATCCTCTGGCTCTGGCAAATCCATCGCCGTCGCAAGCTGACCTCTACGCAGGTAATAGCGATCAAAAACAGACTGACGCAGACCCCATTTGTGCAGGAACATTTTGCCGCCGTCGTTCTTTTTGACCTTGCCGGTTGATTTACATTGGAAGTGATAGACCAAAGAATCTCCCACACCCAAGAATACACGGCAACCGGCATGCCAAAGCTTCATTGAAAAGTCGTTGTCACTACTCATGCCCGGAGAGAATTCGCTGCTGTAGCCGCCCACCTTGTGCCACCAGCGTCGAGTCACCAAGGTTGGTGGCCAAGTTGCACCTGCCCAGTCAGGCTTGTTGTATGTTTTGAGTTCGGCCAGCAGTGTGGCCTCATCAAACTGATCAGCTTCCGTGCCGTAGTTTCTGACGATTACGCAGGGGTTGCCGGTATCGCGCGGCTCTATCATGGTGCCCGAAAGCATGAATAGGTCGGTATCTAATTGTGCAACCTTGGCAAGCAAGGCCGTGTCCCAGCCCGGGCAGCAATACATATCATCATTTAGGTACAGGATGTAATCTTGAGTCGCATGCATTGCCGACTCATTTACCGCTAGGCAGATGCCAATATTCTCCGGTGAAGCCGTGTAGGTGATGCCTTGCTCTTGTACCCAAGCTAATGAACCATCGCTACCATCGTTTACATGGATGATGATCTGATGTGGATGAGCGGAGTTCTCACGGATGCTACGTACGCACAATTTGAGCAGTTCCAAATTATTCCAAGTGGGGATGAGGATAGAAAACATGGGCGGCCTATGAGGTGAAAGGTTTACGAGCACGGAGCAATATATTCTGCCCGCTAAGAGGTCTGCTTGTTTGAGCACGTTCTTCTGCTAACTCTTTGCGGTATCCCCATTTCAGCGCTTCAAATTCTTCTAGCCAAGACAATTGCTTTTGCTCGCGGATTTGACGGCTGACGCGGTATACCACGGCAGAACCAGCGGAATAACTACGCGCTTCATCGATGACGAAACCTGCACGTTGCGTCAACCTACTCAAAGATGCCACGGAGAATAAATGCAGGTGTCTCGGGGCTTCCCAGCCACGCCATGCAGGACCGAACTCAGCCGCACCTATGCTCTCAACGTTGGGGGTGGTCATCACCAGTAGGCCGCCGGGTTTTAAGATGCGCAAACATTCCTTGAGTGTCGTGAGCGGGTCATATAGATGTTCTATCGTCTGACTGAGCGTGATGACATCGTAGGTGTCCGCCTGTAACTGACATTGAGGAAGGTCGCCGACATAAGTCTTGATGCCGTACTTGGACGTTACCTTAGTTGTCGCCTGTTCATCGAAGTCGGTTCCTTCGACCAACCAGCCACGGCTTTTCATGCGTCTTAGGAAGCGGCCACCACCGCAGCCCACATCTAAGAGCTTGCCATTTGCTTCGCTCGTTAAAGTCATGAAACGCAGAGTATCGGCATCGCGCTTCAGCCCAGACTTCATCCAAGTCGGCAGCAGCACTAGTTTCAGTAATCGATGCGCGAGGCTGAGTGTGGCTTTAGCGAAACGAGCCCCAGATTTACGCGTATGGGTGTGGTAACTGGCATAGGCTTT
>JBBQKX010000133.1:0-2957 GCA_038327315.1 Burkholderiales bacterium
AAGGAGGATTGTATGCTTGTGAATTTTACGACCAAAGCCTATGCCGGCATCACCATGTTTGGAGATGATGCCATTACCCTTTTGAAAATGATGGGGCACAGCGGAACAGTGCCCAGCGCTATATTGGCGGCAGATGTTCCTGCGGCGCTAAACCGCTTAACCACCGCGCTCGATAAACAAAAAGAACCGCCACCAACTCAGGATTCAGATAATGCAGTAGTGAGTATGAATCATCGGGCGCTGCCTATGCTTGATCTGCTTACTGCCGCAGCAAAGGAAAATGCTGACGTAATGTGGAAATGAATTTTCGCTGAAGTGTCCTGCCGTAGGCGGATGTTCCACCTACGGCATTTCAAAAGTAAAAACTGGGCAAATCTGCTTTAAATAAATAAAGTTTGAGTGGATAGAATTAATATGGGTGCGCACAACCATACGCATGATCATGCATCGTCGACTGACCTAACTAGCAGAGCCTTTGCTGTAGGAGTAGCGCTCAATCTCACCTTTGTCTTTATTGAGGCCGGCTTCGGTCTTCACGCTCAATCCTTGGCATTACTGGCAGATGCAGGTCACAATTTTAGCGACGTAATTGGTCTGTTGTTTGCATGGGGTGCACTGATACTCTCAAAGCGTGTACCCTCCAAACGCTACACCTATGGCCTGCGTAGCTCGACGATCATGGCTGCGACTATCAATGCCATGCTATTACTCACAGCTGTCGGCGGGATAGTCTTAGAGGCGATGCAGCGTCTTTCCGAACCGGCCCCAGTTAATGAGATGACAATGATATGGGTAGCCGCAGTTGGCGTGGTAGTTAATGTGGTGACTGCGTTGATGCTTATGAACGCGCGCAAAAACGACATCAATTTACGAGGTGCCTTTCTGCATATGGTGGCTGATGCGGCAGTATCTGTCGGCGTGGTACTCGCTGGCATAGGCATGTTGTGGACTGGTTGGCTGTGGCTCGACCCAGCTATTAGCCTAGTGATTGCTGTGGTGATTTTTGCCGGCACATGGGGTTTGCTGAAAGAATCGTTGCGCCTATCTCTGCATGCGGTGCCCGCTAGTGTAGACGTGCAAAAAGTGAACGATTTTCTGCAAAGTTTTGCTGAGGTCAAACAAGTGCATGATCTGCATATATGGGGAATGAGTACCACAGAGGTCGCGCTAACAGCGCATCTAGTGATGCCTCTGGGACATCCCGGCGATGCATTTCTCGACCATCTAGCAGATGAACTAGCGCATCACTTCAACATCCATCATCCAACCTTTCAAGTCGAGCTAGGCGAAGATAATGTGACGTGCCGCTTGGCACCAGAAAATGTGGTGTAGGAACGCATACATACTATGATGCGTTCGGCCCGAAGCTGACCTTTGCCCGCAGCCCGACCCCATCCTGATTCGGGGTGAGCTGCAAGGAAGCACCGTGTATCTCCGCGATGCGTTTGACGATCGATAACCCCAATCCGCTGCCGCTGGCGCTGGTACCTAAGGGACGGTAGAAACGTTCCGCCATCCGATCCATATCCTCACTCGGGATGCCGTGGCCGTTATCACTGACAGCCAAATACCCTTGTCCCTGCGCTAGTCCGATGCTGATCCTGACCGCCGTTCCCGCCGGCGTGTGGCGCACCGCATTGTCGATCAGATTACGCAACAATATCCGCAGCAATGCGGCATCACCGCGCACCATCACCTCATCACCGTCTTCCAGTTCGAGTCGCACATTTTTGCTCAATGCAGTGGGTACAATCGCTGCGATCATTTCGGCGGCTAGGCTTCTGAGTTGGCACGGTTCAGTCGCTTCTCCGCTCAGCGTGTCGATGCGCGCCAAGGTCAGCAGTTGATCGATGAGGTGTGCTGCACGATCGCAGCCGAGTATCGCGTTATCAAGTGCATGGATCCGTTCCGCCTCGTTACTAGCACCACGGGCAACTTGCGCCTGAGCCTTAATCCCAGCGACTGGGGTACGTAATTCATGTGCGGCATCGGCAGTAAAACGCCGCTCTTTCTCCAGCGAAGCATCGATGCGGACGAATAAGTTGTTGAGTCGGTCTATCAGTGGCAGCACTTCGCTAGGCGCGCTTACCGCATCCAGTGGTGCTAGATTATCGGGCTCGCGTTGTGCCACTTCATTGGTCAGCTTAACCAGCGGGCGTAGGCCGCGTGCAACCGCCAGCCACAACAACAACGCTAGCAAAGGCAAGGAAAACCACAAAGGTATAAGGAGATTACTGGCAATGTCTGCGGCCAACTCTTCGCGGTCTTTGGTATTTTCCGCCACTTGAATCAGATTGCTGCCGGACTCATCCCAAGTGCTAAACACACGCCAGCGTTTGCCATTAATGACACTGTCGCTGAAACCTTGCTCGCGCGCGGATAGCCGTTGCTCAGGCGCGTTGGCAGAATGCAGACGCAGCACCCGTCCCGCTTCCCACACTTGGAACGCGACACGGCGGGAATACTTATGTAACAACGGCGCATGTTCAGTGGTGAGCTCATCCATATCTTGCGACGCTTGCACGACCAGCAGCGTGGCAGACTGTGCGAGATGTGCGTCGAGGATCTCGCCGAATTCTTCACGCGCATCGAAATAGGTAAAGGCGCTCGCCGCAATCCACACCACCACGATCATAGTCAGGGACAGCGCCAACAGCCTTTTTCTCAACGAACCATGACCGATTTTTTCAGCCATGTCGGTCCCCAGGTATCAGATAGCCAACACCGCGTATGGTCTCGATCAACTCAGGGAACAACTTGCGGCGCAGATGATGGATATACACCTCGACCGCGTTGCTCTCAACTTCCTCGCCCCAAGCATAAAGCTGCTCTTCGATTTGCGCACGCGACAAAACACGCCCCACGTTGAGCATCAGGGCGTGCAGGACAGCAAATTCTTTGGCGGCAAGTTCTATGGTTTGATTTTGGTACAACACGCGGTGTGCGGCAGGCTCAAG